>NZ_JHVL01000041.1 GCF_000620125.1 Clostridiisalibacter paucivorans DSM 22131
AGGAAAGCCTTGTTTCAAGCTGCTTTAGTAGCTTCTTTTAATGACCCTGTACTAAATGCTTATTATCTTAAGAAACGTGGTGAAGGTAAACACCACCTTACTTGCATTGGTGCTGTTTCAAGAAAAATGTGCAATATTATTTACGCTGTGCTTAAAAATCAGGCTCCTTATGAAGTAAGGCTAAATGAATAAATCTAACTTATCTTATTTTTAAATACTATCTTTTAAACTCTTGTAATTTACAAGTCTTATTTGTTGTGCTCTTTTTAAATATTAAAATTCTAAAAATTATTTTATTTAATGACTTGACTTTTAATAGTTGGTCTTTCTATTAAGAAAAATAGTCTGTAGTCCGTAGCACAACAATAAGAACTAAAGGTTCTTTACTACGAACTACCAACTACCGACTACGAACTACTAACTAAAAAAATTACCTTCCAACTTTCCCTGTCCTATTAACTACTATATCTATCATTTCATCTATTACATTTATTACCCTTGAGTTTGCCACATATGAGTGTTGATATTTGAGCATATTGGTCATCTCCTCATCCAAAGACACTCCAGATATAGCCCTTCTTTTACTGTCTACTTCTCCCCTTATTATCGCATTATTATCCATCATATTGACTGCTTCATTAGCAGCTACTCCCATACTTGATATTATATCTCTATAATAATTATCACTATTTACTTCAGAAAACATATATTCTTCCCGTAATTTAGAAATTAACTCTGCCTGCTTTCCATCTCCCCTATCTCCAGTAGATGATGCCGCTATATTATTTAATGAGTCCATTTCCTTACTAACCATTATGTTTCCAGCTTCTATAGGTCTACTAGGATCTATAGCAACAAAGAAATCAAGCCCTGTTTCTCCAGTCAATGTATTTCCCTGTCTATGCACATAATTCATATTTCTAGCTATAGTATTTACAAATGCATTTAATTTTTTCTTCATCATAGGTATTACTTCTCTAAAGCTACTTACTTTGCCCATATGTCTACTAACAGTATTTGTAGTTTCTTGAGACAACTCTTTCGCCGTTACATCATCTTTATTAAATACTCTTCCTCCTGTGGCATCACTCACTTTGCTCCATTTAGACATGTTGCCTTCAGTTGTTATTATTGAAACAGATACCCCAGAGTTTTTAAGGATCTCTAGATTTTTAGAGGTTACATCGCTAGGTGGACCATCGTATGAAACTATAATTTTCTTATGAAACAAATCTCCTTCTTCATATTGATTTGACTGTACATAGGATACTAAATCATCTAAACTTCCAGTAGTAAACCCTTCCTCATTGATTTGAATATCCCCTAGTCCTCTATTTTGTATATCAGTGTCATAGTCAGATTTATCCCCATAGCTTCCGAAAAACGTCACTTCTACATCGTCATTTACCGTCCCATTTCCATCTTTTATAATTGTATCTTTTACATTGCCTCTAGATTCCAATAGACCTAAGAGCTCTCCACCTCTTAAATCTACCATCTCAGGATTACCTTTTTTTATTGTATCCTTCCAATATATATCTACATAGGAACTACCATCTATCTCTGCTGAAATCTCACTGTATTCATTCCCATTTACAATATGTTTTCCACCTACGGAAATATTTACTGTCCCTGTATTGTCTTCATAATACTCTATATTTATCATTTGTGAGAGTTCATCTATAAGTTGATTTCTCCTATCTCTATAATCATTGGCAGCTATGCCTCCAGCCTCTATTCCTCTTATATTAAAATTCAAATTGGCTATCTCTTCAGATATAGCATTTATCCTATTTACTCCATCCTTTATATCTTTATTAAGATTTATTTGAAGGCTGTCCAATTGTTCATATAGATGATTTACTGTCTCTGTAAATGCAATACCCCGTTCCTTAACCATTCCCCTTATAGTAAGATTATCAGGATCTTTGGATAATTCCTCCCAACTATTCCAAAACTGATCCATCACCTTTTGAACTCCACTATCAGAAACTTCATTAAATATATCTTGGACCTGTTCAAATACACTATTCTTGGCAGTCCAATATCCATAATCCTTGGAATAATCTCTATATTTCATATCTAAAAATGAATCTCTAATTTGTCTTATCTCCTGTACGTCAACCCCTCTCCCAATTTCAAAGTTTCCATATCTTCCATATTTAGACGCCGATTGTATGACTTGTTGTCTCACATAATTGGGATTATTTACATTTGATATATTATGGGATGTGGTATCTAATGCCCTTTTATTTGCTATAAGTCCAGATATTGCTATAGAAAGTCCCGAAAACCCCGACATACTTCTACCTCCTCTTTTTGCTTCTTAGATAATTCATAGTTGATAGCAGAAATCCTATGGATTTCTACTATTTACTACTAACTAATAACTACTAACTTTATTCATGCTTTTGCATCAAAAAGATTCTTATTTTGTTTGCCTTTTTGATTATTCACCTTATCACTATATGTATTCTCACTTGAAGCATTGGTCATAAGATTTAAATTAAAATTAATATACTCCAGAGAATCTTTTATAAGTGCATTATTTAAATCATTTTTTTCTTTAAGCTCATTAAGGATTTGTATAAAATCATCCCTCATTTTTTCCAAATGCACCTTGTCTTTTTGGTCTAATCTCTCTAACACCTTTGACACATTGATATCATCATTGGTTAAACCTAATTCCTCCATAATCATATCGACAATTTCTGTTCTGGTATCTTCTAGCTTTCCAATATTTATTATAATCTCTTGTTCTATATGGGTAATATTATCTAATTCTTTTATATCTCCTTTAGTAATAACATCTCTTTTTTTATTTGCAAGATCAACCATATCTCTATATAAATCCATTTCATTTGTTAAAATATCCTTCAAATCTGAAACCAATTTTTTCAAATTATCCACCACCTGATTAAATCTTTGTATCGATACCTATATTTTCGAATATCTTTTCTACTATCTTGCCTGAGTCCACATTATATGTCCCTGATTTTATCTGATTTTTAATTTCATCAACCTTTTCCTGCCTTACATCTGGTACTTTTTTCAAAGCATTCATGGCTACTTGAAAATCTTTACCTTTACTAGATATATTGATTTTATCTGATTTACTAATTAAATTTGTCTTTTTTATATCTTTTGCATCCATTTGTTTTTTATATAATTTCATTGTCTTGTGAACATTATTGTTAAATATTTTCATAAAAAACCCCACCTTCCCCGATTCTTCTATCATTATTATCGGTAAAGATGGGATTAAACTTTAAGCTTTTTTATTTTTTATGTCTATCTGCTATATGCATCCTTTCATTTCCTGCTTTATGACTATCTCTTTTAGGTGAGATAGAGCTCTTTAATTCCCTTTCTATCTCAACGGCACATTTATCACAAAATCTACCAGTCTTGATGGATACCCCACACCTTTCACATTCCAATATGAGGTTTTTAGATCCATCTTTTAATTCAAGCCTTCCTTCTTTTAAATATCTAAGGATCTTCTTTTCTGACACCTCTGTTTCTTCAGATACCATTTGTATTGTTGCATTGGGATTATCATACAAATAATCCTTAACCTTTTGAAAATCTATCTCATCTTCTTTTCTACATGTTGGGCATATCTTAAAGCCATCATATTGATATATTTTTCCACATTTTCGACAATTTCTAACATCCATATTTTTACCTCCCTTGTTATTAATTCATAGTCCGTAGCTCGTAGTTCGTAGTTAGAAACTAAAAACTGCCCTTGCTATAGTTAGTACATATACCTTTTTTCCTCCAGCTTCTTTCAATATTTTACTACATTCATTTACTGTAGCACCTGTAGTAAATACATCGTCAATTAATAGTATTTCTTTATTTTTAAATATTTCACCTTTCTTTACTTTAAATGCCCCCTTTACATTTTTCAGTCTTTCAATTTTGTCAAGTTTGTTTTGAGCTGTTGTATCTATCTTTTTTATCAACCTTTTATCTATTATAGGCTTGTCTATAATCTTAGATATATACTTTGCCAATAATAAAGACTGATTAAACCCTCTATTAATCCATCTTTTTCTATGCAATGGAACTGGAACTATTATATCAAAACTATCCATATCTTCCTCTATCAATTTTTTCATCATCATAGGACCAAATACCTTATACATATATGGCTTTTTATTGTATTTATACCTATGTATTGCCTCCTTTATTCTTCCCTCATATACAACGGGAGCTATAGCCCTATCAAAATATCTTTTAAATTGGATACACTCATGACATATATGGGGTATATATCCCTTCTCTAAGGGTTTGCCACATATAGAACATATATGATCTCCAATCCTATTTATATGTTTTCTACATAGGGGACATATATGATCTTCTATACCTGTAGTATAATATTCATCACAGATAAAACAAACTCCTTCTTCAGGATAAATAAGATTTATACATGCATTTAAATATTCTTTTATCATAATATCCCTACTTATTTACAAATATATTGAATATATTGAATATCCTATTGTCTAATGCCGAATATCTCTTATTGATTCTATTATTTTTTATCATCATATACAGATATCTCTCCATTCCCACTAATACCACCAGTTCCCTAGCCCTTGTTACTGCAGTATATAGTAAATTCCTAGTAAGTAACATCGGAGGCCCCCAGCATATAGGTATAATTACCACTGGAAATTCACTTCCCTGACTCTTATGTATAGTCGTAGCATATGCCAATTTCAATTCATCTAATTGTCCAAAGGGATAATTTACCTCTCTATTATCATCAAACTGGACCATAACCTCTCCTTCTTCATCATCTATTCCCATTATATATCCAAAATCTCCATTAAATACTCCCTCTCCCTCTTCAACAGTACCATCATCTTTATACTGCTTCCATTTAGTCCTATAATTATTTTTTACCTGCATTATCTTATCTCCAACTCTAAAAAACTGGTCACCTTGCTTTTTCTCGTCTTTATAACTGGCTTCAGGATTCAATGTCCTTTGAAGGTTTTGATTTAAAGAGTTTACTCCTACATCTCCTTTTTTCATTGGAGTAAGCACTTGTATATCCTTTAATGGGTCATACCCATTAAAATTAGGAAGTCTATCTTTACATAGTCCTAGTATTGTATCCAATATTTTTTGAGGGTTATTCTGTCTAATAAAGAAAAAATCCTTATCCCTTACATTTAGTCTTGGTGGCTCTCCTTTATTTATTTTATGAGCATTGACTACTATCATGCTCTCTTGTGCCTGTCTAAAGATTTCATTTAATTCTACTACCTTTATTATTCCACTATCTATTATATCCCGTAACACATTTCCTGGCCCCACAGAAGGTAATTGATCCACATCCCCCACCAGTATGAGCCGTGTTCCTGGCATTATGGCCTTTGATAGACTATTCATCAAAAGTATATCTACCATAGATACTTCATCCACTATAATGACATCGGTATCTAGGGGACTCTCCTCATTCTTTCCAAAGGCCATTTCTCCCATATCATCCATAAAACTATATTCCAATAACCTATGGAGAGTTCTAGCCTCTTTCCCTGTGGCCTCACTCATCCTCTTAGCTGCTCTTCCGGTAGGAGCAGCTAATTCTATATCATATCCCTGTGATTCCAACAGTTTTATTATACTATTTATTGTGGTAGTTTTACCAGTTCCAGGCCCCCCAGTTACTATTAATACTCCATTTAATAATGCCTCTTTTATAGCTTCCTTCTGATTTTCTGCATATCTTATACCTGACTTTTGTTCCAATTCAACTATTTGTTGATCTATATCCATATCTACTTCATTAAGTTCAACCCTAGAAAGCTCTACCAATTTCTTGCTTACATTTACTTCTGCATAATAAAATGGTATATAATATACACAAATCTCACCATCTATATCTTCTAATTTTAAATGCTGCTTTAATGCTAACTCCTTTATACTCTCTTCTATATATATTTTTTCCACTTTTAAAATCTCTACAGCCTTATCCAAAAGTATTTCTTTGGGTATATATGTATGTCCAGAAGTAGAAGAATCCATGAGCACATATTTTACTCCTGCATTTATTCTATATTTAGAATTATGTTGTATCCCCATGGACTGAGCTATATTATCTGCCATTTTAAACCCTATTCCAAATATATCTTCAACTAGACGATATGGATTCTCTTTTACTTTAGATATAGTTTCATTGCCATATTTTTTATATATCTTTATTCCATATGTGGGACTTATCCCATATCCCTGTAAGAATAACATAACATCCTTAAGTTCCCTTTGTTCTTGAAATGCCTCTGCTATACGGTTGGCCTTTTTTTCTCCTATACCAGATATTTCTTTAAGCCTATGGGGGGAATATTGAAGTATTTCCAATGCCTCTGTTCCAAAGGTATTCACTATATTTTTTGCTGTTTTAGGTCCTATGCCAGATATCAATCCAGAAGAAAGATACCTTTCTATCCCCTTTAATGTTGCAGGAATTACTTCTGTATACACCTCTACTTTAAGTTGTTCTCCATAACTGGGATGCTGTTCCCATTGTCCATGTATCTCCAATGTCTCACCTATATTGAGCATAGGCATTACACCTACTATAGTTACCACATCTTCATCATTTTCTAATATTGCTACAGTATATCCATTGGATTCATTCTGAAATATTATTTCTTCTACTGTTCCTTGTACACTAACCAAAATATATACCCCCGAACCATCATATTTTAATATTATTATAGCATATTTAATCCAATATTTCGTAGTATTAGAATTTCTATCGTAACTATTGTAAATGAACATATGTTTGTTTATAATGTAGGTATGGAGGTGTTTATATATGGAAAAAATAGAATATTTAATCAACAGTTGTATTATGGCTATTGTCCCTGAATATGTAAAAAACAAGGGCAATGCCATGTTGGTTATAACTAAAAACAGCTCTCCAGTTTACATATATAGAAGATTAGTTACAGTTCTAAGGTGGATTGGTAAATATTTTTTTATAGATATATCTGCTGCAAAAAGATTTTCACGTGATGTATTGGGACATAGTAATATAGTACCTATTCCCTTTAACATAAAAAATATATTTATTCCATTAAAAGTCAGAAGCACCCTATCTAAAAACGATAGTGCCTTTGGATATTTTAATATGTCATATATAAAAGATATAAAAAAACAAGGAGAGCAAGTATTTGTCTCCTTGGATAACGATATTGATATACAAATTATACAAAGATACGAAACTGCCAAAAGACATTTTAATGACGGGGAAATTATACAACGTATATATAATAATAGACAATATGCATATCTCGTTATGGAAGATTCTGCAGATTTTTATAAAAAATTTAATCAACCCGCTACTAAAGGAGATATAGCTTCATTGAGAAATGAGATAATAGACCTATTAAATACTATCTCCAAATAAAAAAATATAAAATAAATTAGCAGTTAGTAGTTTAACGATAAAATCCATAGGATTTGCCCCTTCAACTACTAACTGCCAACTATTAACTAATTACTATACTTCTAGCTCCTCTACTTGAGTTGTTATAATCTTTGCACTGTCAATAGATACTATATCTCCACCTGAAGAATTAAATATACCAGTTGATATGATATTATTCATCACTTCAGTTACTTCCTTTGTTGTCAACTCTTCCTTAGGATCATCTATAGACATCCTTGTGGTCTTATTGCCTGCATTTAGAAATACCATTTGAAGTTTGGATTCTGGCATTATTTCACCTCCCATATATATTTTTCGTTACATAGTTACATTAAACTTCTTCTAATTCTACTTCATTAATTCGCTTTACACCCACTAAGTCATTTTTTTGTAAACCCATCATAGTAGTAGCAACCAAATATACATCTTCATCGGTGGCATCAGCCTTGACTCTAGAAAATGTCTTTGACCTAATTATGGGATTATTCTTGTCATCAAGACCCATATTCAATTGCACTTTAATCTTAGACTCATTGGAAATAGCATTTACAGCCATCATCTCACCCCCTTCCTTTCATTACATATATAGAATGGGGGTTAAATATTTACTATGCTTTGTAATTTTTTTATTGCTACTTTTTTTGTATTCACTACAGTCCTATAGCTTATACCTAGTCTTTCTGCTATTTCCACCATTGTTATACCATCAATATAAAACATCTCAATTATTTCTTTTTGTCTCTTGGTCAATTCAGATATCGCCCTATTAAGCACAACCAATTCTTGATTCCTTATCAATATATGGTCTATACTAGGTATATCATCTTTTAGTGTATCTATAATCTCTATTTGCTCATCTGTTGATATGGTCTGATTCAGAGATATAGCTATCTTTTTAGTCTTATGTTTATCTAAATAATGATACCTAAGCATTGTCTTTACATATCCTAAAAATTCCGTCTGTCTATGGGAACTGTACTCATTTATACATCTCAGTACCACTTCAAATCCCCCTTGAATCAAATCATCATATTGTTTTGTATCATTGAAATATCTCCTTATAGAGGATAATATCAATGGTTTTAGTCTCAATATCAATTTTCCCTTAGCGTCTATATCACCTAATTTAGATTTTATAACCAATTCATTTATCTCTTCATACATAAAGAATACCTCCATATATTTGAAAAGGCCCTTTCTATTTACCGGCACCTTCATCATATATGGAGGTATTCTTTTTTTAAAATTAAGACTTTATTTAAGTATAAGTAGTAGTTACACTATTTAAGTGCTTTTTTTAATACATCTACCTTGTCTAATCTCTCCCAAGGTAAATCTATATCTGTTCTTCCAAAATGTCCATATGCTGCTACTTGTCTATATAAAGGTCTTCTTAGGTCTAAATCTCTTATTATTGCAGCAGGTCTTAAATCGAAGTTTTCTCGTACTAGCTCTTCTATTTTTGTCTCTGATATCTTTCCAGTTCCAAAGGTATCTACCAATACTGATACTGGTTGGGCTACTCCTATGGCATATGCTAATTGTAGTTCACATTTGTCTGCTAACCCTGCAGCTACTATATTTTTTGCTACATATCTTGCAGCATATGTGGCTGATCTATCAACTTTAGTTGGATCTTTACCTGAAAATGCTCCACCACCATGTTTAGCATATCCTCCATAAGTATCTACTATTATCTTTCTTCCAGTAAGGCCTGAATCCCCTTGGGGACCTCCTATTACAAATCTGCCAGTAGGATTTATATAGTATTTAGTTCCATCGTCTAATAATTCTTCAGGTACTATTGTCTTTATAACGTATTCTTTCATATCTCTCTCTATAGTATCTAGAGATACATCTGGACTATGTTGAGTTGATATAACTATGGTATCTATCCTTACAGGTTTATTCCCTTCATATTCCACAGTAACTTGAGTTTTGCCATCGGGCCTCAAATAATTCAATGTCCCATCTTTCCTTATTTCAGTAAGCCTTCTTGCCAATTTATGGGCAAGAGATATAGGAAGTGGCATATATTCTGGAGTTTCATTGCATGCATATCCAAACATTATACCCTGGTCCCCTGCTCCTATACTATTTATCTTATCTTCCATAGTTCCTCTTTTGCTCTCCAATGCTTCATCTACACCCATGGCTATATCCGTTGACTGCTCATCTATAGCTGTAAGTACAGCGCATGTCTCACCATCAAACCCATATTTAGCTCTATCGTATCCTATATCTTTTATTGTTTGTCTAACCACCTTTGGTATGTCCACATAACAATTAGTAGATATTTCACCATTTACCAATACTAATCCCGTAGTAACTGCCGTCTCACATGCAACCCTTGCTTGTGGGTCTTCTGATAATATAGCATCTAGCACTGAATCAGATATTTGGTCACATATCTTATCTGGATGTCCTTCAGTAACTGACTCAGAAGTAAATAACCATTTTCTCATCACAATACCTCCTCTTAAATATCTTTAAAATAAAAACCCCTTCCTAAAGGAAGAGGTATGTACTTACCATATAGACCTCATCTTCCAGAATACATATTCTGTGGGATTTAGCACCTTCATATTGAATATTGGTTGCCGGGTTTCATCGGGCCCATTCCCTCCACCTCTCTTGATAAGGTATCAAGATTTTTTATTTGATTTTATCATGCACATACTATCATATTATTATGTATCATGTCAATATCATATTGTCTTAAAATTCATCCATTTCATACAAATAGTCTATGGTTCATACGGATCTTCTTCATAATCAAATTCATATTTTTTAAATCTAGATTTATTAGTAAATGTTTTCTTTTTACCCTTATTTATGCCTTTTAATCTATCATAGTCATCTTCTTCATAATCAAAATCTCGTTTATATCTTTTGTATTTTTTATATCCCATATACTTCTCTCCCATTTAATCAAATAATTTCATATACACTATCTATTAATTTCTATAAATTATTTTCCTCTATTCTACGGACTATATAACCTAGTTCTCTTTAACTTCTACTATTTCCACCGTTATATTGTCATCTATTTCCAACAATCCATAGGTCTTTTTATTTGCATTTCTAGGAGATGATATGCTCCCTGGATTTAAAAATATTACTCCCTCATGCTTTTCTACCATTGGGATATGGGTATGACCAAAAATAGCTATATGAGACTTAGTCTCCAATGCCTTATAATACAGAGCATTTAAATCCCATTTTACATTGTATTTATGTCCATGGGTAATAAATAGGGTATAACCATCTATATCTAAAATTTTTTCCAATGGAGTATGTATATCTTCAAAATCACAATTTCCCTTTACATTTATTATTTCTTTATCTGTGATCTTCTTTAACTTTTGAGCATCTATTGTATTATCACCAAGATGTATTATCATGTCTATATCTTCATTTTCTCTTATCCCTATAAGCATGTCTTCTATTACACCATGGGAATCGCTAAATACTAGTATCTTCACCCTTAATCATCCTTTGTAGTTCTTCCTTAAGTGCATTCAATGCTCTAGCCCTGTGACTTACTCTATTTTTTATATCTTCTCCCAATTCAGCAAATGTCTTTTCATATCCTTCTACAATAAACAATGGATCATATCCAAATCCTTGACTCCCTTTGGGTTGAAATCCAATATATCCTTCACATTGACCTTCTACAGTCTTAACAGATTTATCTTCAAAAACTATGGCTATAACTGTTTTAAATGCCGCTTTTCTTTTATCTAAAGATATATCCTTTAATTCCTTCAACAGTTTATCATTATTATCCTTATATGTTACATTTTCACCTGCATATCGAGCAGAATATACACCAGGCCTTCCATCTAATGCATCCACAAATAAACCTGTATCATCCGCTATTACTATGCCATCAACATGCTTAGATATTTCCACTGCCTTTTTTATTGCATTCTCTGCTAAAGTTTCCTTGTCTTCTATTACTTCAATATTGTCCAATCCCATATCATCTTTTGAAACTATATCAAACTGCAAACCTTTAAGTACATATTTGATCTCTTGTATTTTATCTTTATTTCCACTGGCAACTATTATCTTCTTATTTTTCATACACTTCTCCTTCAGTAACCTTTATTTTTCTTTCATCTTTGGTATTATATCCGTTAATATCCCTTTTTGGATATTTATAAGTTCCATATTTCCCAACTCTGCCAACCTTAACAACTCATTTAATTCTTCCCTTGAAAAAGGACATTCTTCACCTGTTCCCTGTACTTCTACAAATTTACCATCTTCTGCCATTACTACGTTCATGTCTACCATAGCATTAGAATCTTCTTCATAGCATAAATCTAATATTGGATTATTATCTACTATACCTACACTTATGGCCGCCAAAAATTTTTTAACAGGTATATGGGTTATCTCTCCTTTTTCCAATAATATATGTAATGCATCCATCAATGCTACAAACCCTCCTGTTATTGAAGCTGTTCTTGTTCCTCCATCTGCTTGAATTACATCACAGTCTATCCATATAGTTCTCTCTCCAAGCACATCTAAATCCACAACAGACCTGATAGCCCTACCTATCAATCTCTTTATCTCTTGAGTTCTTCCCTCTAATTTACCCCTGCTTGCCTCTCTTCTCTTTCTTGTAATCGTTGATGATGGTAACATTGAGTACTCAGCTGTAACCCATCCAGTACCCTTTCCCTTTAAAAATGGTGGTACTCTATCTTCAATCATAGCCGAACATATTACCTTTGTATCTCCCATCTCTATAAGTACTGAACCCTGAGGATGTTTCAAAAAATTCCTTGTTATATTCACCTTTCTTATTTCATCAAATTTTCTTCCATCTATTCTTTTCATATCATTTAGCCTCTCCTATCTATTGTTTATCATATTGTTCACTATTATAATAATATCAAAATTTAATTCTTTTTTCCATAGTTCTAAATGGTAGCTATAGATGTCCCTACAAATAAATAGTCCATAGTTCGCAGCTAATTCTAACTACGAACTATGAACAACTATGTCTCAATATTCATTGGCAAAAACAGGTACGGTGGTTGGTTCTGATACCTCTATCCCTGTTTCCTCTAAAGAAACACCGTTTATCATGATTTTAACACTATCTATAGGAGATATCTCCTTTAGTGTCAATGCTATATTCCTAGTCATAGAATCTACTACATATTGGTCTTTGATATAGCTTAAAGAATCTTCAGTAAGATTTATATATGCCACTCCATCTCTTATATCTAGTCCCCTAAAAGACACCTCTGATGGTATGTCTGTATAAAGAGACGAGTCCGATGGTGGTCCATCAAAAAGCTTATTGAGTGCAGAGTAACCAGTATCGTCCTGTGTAGATGTAGGTATTGTTAAAGGTACATAATATTCATATTCACCATTAGTCGTTCCCTTATAATATACCACAACCTTTGAATTTCCATCCATCTCTTCATTTACCATATTTATATCTTCTCTTTCCAAAGGATTTCTGATATCTGTACCAAATTTCATGGCATCTAAATATTCACCATCCACCATCAACCTTACCTTAGATATAGAAGGAAATTCTGTAAGTGTATATACTATACCTTTTACTAGACTGTATTCATCTTGTTCATCATTGTAATTTAATACTTCTCTAGAAAAGTTCACCTTACAAAGTCCAGTATCTTGATCGATAGCCATACCTATTACTTCAGTCCCTGATGGTATTATGGGATTAAGACCTATATCCTTTATATCGTCTCGTATTGCAGGACTGTCGGTTATATTCCTAAGTGCTGCCTTTCCTATACCTTCCTCCCATGGAATTTGTCTTTTCACTGGGACTATGTATCCTGCTTCTGTCTTATAATACAATACTGTATCTCTCATACTGTCATCGTTTTGTATCTCAAATATATTCTCATCACTTCTGACCATCTCAACCTCTGGTTCCTCTTCATCTTTAACTATCATTCCCTTTACTGTATCTATTACACCACAACCCGTTAATGATATAAGTATCAAAACTGCCATTAAAATTGAAATTACTTTTTTAGTGCTCATGCTATACCCCCTTTACTAATATTAAAAATTACTCACCCATTCCTTTATAAATTATATTAGTTAGGGGGCTATTCTATGCTATTTCTTTTTTATCTTTGTAATCTTTGTAAAATACCCACCTTTTATATATTTTGCATCACTTACTGTTATAAATGCTTCATTATCTAAATTGTCAATAATTTGACGTAAATTATTGATATTTTTCCTTTTAAGAGTTATTTTCAGTATTTTTCTTACTCCTTCTTTACCTTGGCCCTCTAACACTGTAACTCCAAATCCATTATCTCTTAAATCCTCTATTATATTATCTACATTTTCATTACTTTTTAGTATAATCTGAGCTGTTATATCTCCTAAAGCCATCTTTTCTTCTATATATCCTCCCACATAATTTCCACATGCAAATCCCAATGCATAAAATAGTATATTTCCTATGTCATCTAATTGTTTTACTACAGTAGCCAATGCCATTGTATAGATTATAATTTCAAAAAATCCTATCAAAGCAGCCTGGGTCTTCCTTCCTTGAACTACCATTATAGTCCTAATTGTTCCCATGGACACATCAATTACCCTAGCCATAAAAATAGTCAAATAACCTAAAAAAACACTCACAAATTATTCCCCCTTAAAGTTTTTAAAATGGTGTCTTTTTTATGTATACCCTAATAGATATTCTATATTCTATATAGACAAGGTATTGACAAACATACAGTTATAATGAAGGTATAAAATAAAAGTTAGTAGTTCGTAGCTAGTAGTTAGTAGTTGATGGTGGAAATCCTCTGGATTTCCACCATCAACTACTAACTATTTACTACTATCTACTAACTATAATATATACTATTTAAAATATTCCAATAGTCCATTTGCCAATGCCTCTACTGCTTCATCATGATACTTATCAGTAACTATCTTCTTTTCTTCAGCAGGATTAGTTACAAATCCTAATTCTACTAATGCTGCAACCATTTTAGATTCCCTTACTACAACTATTGTAGGTTTCTTCAATATTCCCTTATCATTCATTCCTAAACCTTTTAAAAGTGCATTATGCATTGTTTCAGCAAATGGATAATTATCGCCCTGTTTTACATCGCTATTATATGCAGGACAATACAGTGTTTGAATTCCAGCTATATCTTTATATCCTTCTGAAGTACTAGGCATTGCATTGAAGTGTATACTTACAAAGGCATCTGCATCAGCATCATTGGCTATATCTGTCCTTTCATATAGTCCTACATACTCATCCTTATCCCTGGTGAGTACAGTTTTGAAGCCCAATTCCTTTAACCTCTTTTCCAATTTAAGTGCTACCTTTAATGTAAGTTCCTTTTCCTTATATCCTGTTGTGGGTGCTATTGTACCAGGATGTTTTCCACCATGACCTGGGTCTATTACTATAATCTTATCTCTATGCCCTTGTTCACCTGGCAGTTGTTGATTATCCTTCATAAATCCTATCTCTATATCATCAGTTATAGATGCCGACTTTATATCATAGGATATATCATCTTTGAATCTTATAGAAATCCTTTTAAAATCTCCTTGGCCTTCTACTTTTATGTCCTTTACCAACTCATCATCTACTAGCTCTACTCCATCTTTTATATTTATTTTATCCTTTGGCGCTTCTATTTCCATTGTATTTCTATTTCTATCATAACTTGCATAGTATTTTGTCTGTCTATCTGATTCAATAGATATCAACGCCTCTCCATTTTCCATTTTATAATCTATTCCATCTATTTTACTGTCATCTACATATACTATTAATCTATTGTCAAGGATCTCTGTTTCAAAATTTGGTCGTTCATCTAAATCTTCAATGTCTAAAACTACCCTTACTATCTTATCCTTTGTATCATAAAAACTATCTGGTTCAAATTGAGAAGTCCTTACTCCCTTTATATAATCATTATGAATATCATATTCATAATTTTTATCTTCCAAAAAGGAATCCAACATATCTATAACTATTCTATCAGGATTTGCTAATCTCATCATATTGTACTCAGGCTTGTTAGTATTATGTATTACTACTGCCTCTCTACCATCTATTTCTTCTAAAGTTATATCCTCTAATTGATTTTCAAAAGATATAGTCAATTTCTTATTGTCCTGGGAGTTCTGTATATTGTATCCCACATATCTATCCAATTCTATAACTAATCTTGTAGTATCGGGATTTATTGAAAATTGTGATGCCCTTATCTCCTTTATAGGATACTTATTGACTTCTTTTTCAAATAATTTTTCACCATTTAAATCATTATCTATCAAACTCAAATTACTATTGGGAACATCTATTACTAATCTATAAGGGTCTTCCAAATACATCGCTTTATGTGTAATAGGTCCCGTTGTGTCCAATACTATCTTTGGTAATCCCTCTTTATCGTCTATATCTATTCCTGTTATTTTCTCTTCTTCAAATTTTATTATTGCAGCCCAATTTTTTTGGTCCCATCCTACTTCAAATCCCAATGCTTCAGATACAAATCTCAAAGGCACCATGGTTCTACTATTGATTATTTTAGGAGGAATATTATATGGCATATCTTTAACCTGTCCATCAATAACCACCTTAGGACTGTCTATTTTTATAACAATCTGCCTATCTGCTGTGTTGATCTCCACTTCCCTATCATCTTGAAACCATTCCACATCTGCATTTAAATAATTAGCTACAAATCTTACAGGCACTAGAGTTCTTCCTTCATAAATTACCGATGGAACATCAGATTTTATGGGTTCTCCATTTACAAGTACATTTACTTCTTTTACTTGTGTCAACTTTCCGTCCAATTTTACCTTTACAAATTCTGGTTGATATTCTGCATAAGACAAAGATAACATTCCTAGCATCAAACTTAATATCAGTATTACAGCAATTATTTTTTTCATCTCTTCTCCTTCCCATATGTAGTATTTAATAAATAATCTAGTCATCAGTGTTTTTCTGTCAATTTTTTCTATGAAAGTTAAATTCATAAAAAAATAAGATGATATTTACATCTTCTAAATCTATTTATATCATCTTATTAAACATTATGTCAACTGATATCAAGTTTTGTAATATAATCTTAAAATAACTTCATATAACCTTATATAGTTCATCACTAGATGGAGGATCTACTGTAATTACTTCCCCACTTATACTCTTCATGTTTACACCTGTTTCTACTATTTCACCAATCTCTGACACCATAATATTTTCTTTATTCAATGCTCTTTTTATTTCTTCTGCAATTCCTCCCTTGCATATGATTAGCATACTTCCACTGGAAATAAGCCTAAGGGGATTTATATCTAATAGTCCGCATATTTTTTTGCTTATATTATCAATAGGTATACTATCTTGATATACCATTATGCCTTTATTGATGGCCTTTGATGCCTCCCAAACTGCTCCCAATACGCCTCCCTCTGTAATATCATGCATATAGTCTACTCCTATTTCTCCACAAATAATGCCCTCTTTTACCACACTTATATTGTCCATCATAGATTGTGCCTTTTGAATATCCTCTTCAGAAATGCTATCTTTTAGCTTGTCCATTAGCTCAGTAGATATTATTGCAGTGCCCTCTAATCCTGCTGTCTTGGTGATTAACACCCTATCTCCCAATTCTATTTCAGAAGCATTCATAATCTTAGATTTTAATTGCTTTCCTATTACCGTTGTAGATATGACCATCTGGTTAACTGCTCTAGTTATCTCAGTATGTCCTCCTATTATCTCAACATTTAATAATTTCGCTGCTTTTCCTGCTTCTTTCATAACCCTTTCTATATCTTTTTCTGTAGTATCTTCTGGTGCCATTATTGTCATTAATATACCTATGGGTTCTGCTCCATTAGATGCCACATCATTGCAAGAGATATTTATTGCCAACTTTCCTATATCCTTTGTAGCTCCTGTTATAGGGTCTGTAGACACTACGCAGCCATAATCTCCAAAATCTATCACTGAACAATCTTCACCTACTGCTGCCCTAGACATTACCTCTTTTCTCTTGTGCTCTATGTTTTTAAATACTAATCTTTCTAAAACATCGTTGGGCAATTTCCCTATTTCCATGATTTTCCCCCCATTGTTTGCTATTTTTAAATATATACTAGCTATATACATCTTTACATTGATCTATATTTATAATCCTATGATCTGTTACTATAGCTATAGGATAAATATTCTCTGCAGGAATATCACCTAAAATTAATACCTCTTCATCGTATCCCTTTGATTTATCTTTTCTTAACTTTAAATTTTCTTTAAAGCTCAATGACGTATCCCAATATGTTTTTATATTTTCCATCCCAATTTCATCTATATAATTTTTACAGTATTTAAAACCATCTATATCCTTTAATATAAATGGCTCATATATCTCATTAGCCAGATTTTCATTGGCTATCCATGCATTATCAATATCTATCTTTACCCCCAATAGCACACTATGGGAATGCCAGGTATTAAATGTCCCAAAATTCATACTACAAAATATAGCCCTTTGACGCATTACCCAGTGGGGTATATTATCTGGTTTAAAATCATCCATAAACTTATGGAATTCTACATATTTAGTCTCATATGTATTTTTGTCATCATATTTTATGCCATTTTTCAATATATTTCTCAAATCTACTATATCTACTATATGATATACAAGTCCTGTCTCTGTATAATCGGGTAATAACAATTTTAAATCTTCCCCTCTCATCCTTTTTGTTTTTACCCATTTAGTATCTTCTATTTGTCTATTTTGTATTCAAATACAAATCTCTTTATCTTAATATATGATATCACATTACCCATACATTGTTAATTACAGTTTTTAGTTATATAGCTATAAATAATATCTTAAATTAGGGACAAAATATTATAGAGGTGATCTGGAAATGACTATAAATTGTGTGGAATCCTGCGTATACCAATATAATGGTATTTGTACCCTTACCCACATAACTAAACCCACTGGAGAAATAAAATCAGGTTGTCCATACTTTAAAAGTAAAAAGAAGAAAACCCAAAAACCAGACCCCTAAGGTCTGGTTTTTCCTACTCCTCCATTTCTCCCATTAAACTCATTATATTATTTGTAGTATTTATTGCCTCTTGCATTATATCCTTCAAATTGGTAAAATAATCAGAAATCTCATCATCTTTATCGGTACCATTGTTATTTGATGTCAAAAGCATCTCCACACTGTTTAGATGGTCCATATTGTCCCAATTATTGTCTTCTATATATTTGAGCTCATTTATTACATTTTCCAAACTCTGCATATCATCCATGCTTTCTTCCTCCTTATTCCATAGTATATTCTATTATTCCTCATTTTCATTAGAATATGTAATCAGTAAATAGAAGTTGGAGGTCTATAAAAAATCCTTAAAATATGGAGATATCTCATCAATATTTTTTGCCTCCATATCATCTTGAAGCATTGGCAACGTTATTATTTTTTTATCTTTAAAGCTCTCTTTTATTATACTTATATATTCCTTTTCTTTAGTTTTCTTTTTAATCCAAAAATCATCTTTTAAATCTGTCGGTAATATTCTATTTACTATGAGATAGTTTACCGATAGATTATATTTTTTTAATACATTGATCGCCTTCTTTGTTTCTTCTATAGGTAATCTCTCTGCATTTAATACAAATACAAAACTCAATCTCTCTTCATCAATTATAATCTTCCTTGCTCTTTCCATATTTTCCTTTCGCCTATTTAATATCTTTAAAATTGGATCTTCATTTATTAACTCTTCATCCTTTTTTCTATCGTCTGATACCATCTGTTTAAGTTTTATTATCTTTCTTCTTCTTTTCAATAATGAGTCTATCCATCCCCCCAGTAATTCTGGTAATGAAAGTAATCTTATAGTATGACCTGTAGGAGCTGTATCAAAAATTATCCTATCATATTCATTGGACTTTTCATTAATTATTTCTACCATTTTATCGAACATCGCTGATTCTTGAGTACCTGGTGATATAGCTGCTGCATCTAATTGTCTTTTTATTTCTTCTAGTATTATGGGGCTTATTATCCTAGATAAATTTTTTCTAATACCGTCTATATATTTTTCACTTTCACGGTCGGCATCTATCTCTATGCTATATAAATTTTCCCTTAATTTAACAACATCTGAACCTATCTCTGTTTCAAATATATCCGATGTTGAATGGGCAGGGTCAGTAGACACCAATAAAGTCTTTTCTCCTTGATTGGCACAGTGAATAGCAAATGCAGCAGAACAAGTGGTCTTACCTACTCCTCCCTTTCCTCCAAAAAAAACTATCTTTTTCATACTGATCATCTCCCATATGAAAGTATTAGACTACAATATAGTTAATTAACAACCTAGATATCAAGGGTCCATATCATAGTCACCAAATTTATCTTCCCAAATACTCTTTCTATCGGACATTTTTTTACTCCATCTCTCCATGTCTTCTGCTAAATAAGGCAATATTTCCAATGTATAATAGCTTATACTTATGGGTATTCCCAAATTATCTGCAAAACATATGAGCATAAAATTATCTATCTCATCATCTATTTCATTTTCTATCATACCCTTAGATTTGCGTTTTAAATCGGTGGCCCCTTGAAAGAACATCTTGAAATTTTCAACAATTTCCTTAATTCTATCCCACATCTCTATCCCACCTTTCTACAGTATATATTTTAATAACTTTAAAAAGCATATTTATCAAATAAATGTTACATATCTTAACATAAAAGAGATAAAATTTCTTATACAATGAATCCAAAACACAACCCCAAAAGCAGAGAAATCCTTCTTTTTATAAAGTATATATGAATATGCTAATAATAATCCTATTATGAATCCAAAGAAAATATATAATACACTATAGCTATGTGAAATCCCAAATATCAATGCTGAAACAATGACAATGATTATATTTTTGCCTTTGAAATAATTTATTGAACTTAATATCTCAATAACTCCATATTGAAATATTAATGTCTCTATTATTGGAGCAACTATGGACACTGTTATAAATTGTGCCAATAAAGAAGTCCTTGTTATACTAACTGGAGCATTCATAGAACCAATATATTTTTCATATAAATAAAATAATGGTATCAAAGGTATAAATATTAAGTAGGTAAATACTACAATTAATACAATAAATTTTACAGGTGATAAGGTCTTTAAATAGTTATGTATTTTATTAAAAGTTTCTACCATTATTTTCCCCCTTTAATCCTATTTTATCAAACTAATAGATTACCTGTCCAAAGTATTCAAAAATCCTATCTACAAAAGCTTTGTTATCCAAAGACATAATATAAAACAGTTAGTAGTTCGTAGCTAGTAGTTAGTAGTTGATGGTGGAAATCCTATGGATTTCATCATTATACTACTAGCTACTAACAATTAACTACTAACTGTCTTCATTCAGCTCAGTAACTGTTCCCATACCTTTGTTATTAGGCTAAAGATATGAAACAGCACTTGAAAATTTTATTAAGCTTTATTTTTTTCTTTAGGTGTTGGTGATGTAAGCACCTTGTATGACTGGCCTATAAGGATCAATGCCAATATGAAAAGTGCTATGGCAAAACCTACTAATAAATAATTGCTATTTGCAATATTTGCCTTTATCAACAATACTAATGCAGTAAGGGTTACAGCAAACATAAATATCATAGGTATTATAGTCATAGAATTGGAACTTCCTCTATTTTTTAACCATGCTGCCAATGCTAATAGAGCCAATGCTGCCAATAATTGGTTAGCAGATCCAAATAATGGCCATACTTTACTCCAACCTACTACTGCCAATCCTCCACCAAGGATAACTGTTATAATAGTTGAAACAAATCTATTGGTTACTAATATACTCTGCTTTTCCTTAGTTTCATCTTCAAAGAATTCTTGGAATATGAATCTACCAAGTCTAGTAGCAGTATCCAAACTTGTAAGTGCAAATGCAGATATCGCCAATGCAACAAATGACTTTCCAGCCACAAAATCTATACCAAACTTTGTCATAAATGTTCCTACCCCATCAGAAAACACATTTACAGGACCACCGTTGGATAATAATGTAGCTAATTTGTCCTTTCCTATATAAGCAGCTGTTACCAATGCGATTGCAGCTAAAGCACCCTCTATAAGCATACTACCATAACCAATAAGCTTAGTATCTGCTTCATTATCTACCTGTTTTGCAGTAGTTCCTGAACCCACCAATGAGTGGAATCCTGATATGGCACCACAAGCAATTGTTATAAATAACATTGGAAATAGGAATTGTCCGTTTCCTAAATTAAATGATGTATATGCTGGTAATTGTATTTCAGGTCTATATAATATCAATCCTAATACAGCCCCTGCCATCATTGCATATAATAAATAAGAATTTAAATAATCTCTCGGTTGTAATAATATCCAAACTGGTGTAACTGATGCTATAAATATATATACTAGTATGATTGCAATCCATGTATTTCTTGAAAGTATCAATGGGTTATGCATCCCAAAATAAATACTTGCAAATAATAAAATAACTCCAAATACTGTTCCTATGCCCAAAGGCACACCTTTTCTATAAACGAAAAATCCAAATACTATTGCCAATATAATAAATAATACAGAAGATGTAGCTGCCTCTGGAACACTAACAAAGGTATTGGCCACTATATTTGTAAATGCAGCAATAACCAAAAGTAGTGTCAACCAAGCAAATATAGAGAATAATTTTTTCCCTGATTTACCAATATTGGCCTCTATAATCTGACCAACTGATTTTCCACCATGTCTTACAGATGCAAATACTGATCCAAAGTCATGCACTCCACCAAAGAATATACTTCCTATTATTATCCATAACATAACAGGAATCCATCCAAATATGGCGGCTGCAATAGGTCCTACTATTGGTCCTGCACCTGCTATAGAAGCAAAGTGATGTCCCAATAATACTGGTGCCTTTGCTGGAACATAATCTACTCCATCACCCATGGTATGTGCTGGTGTTGGTTTAGATGGGTCTATTCCCCATTTCTTGCTTAACCACGCACCATATGTGGCATAAGCAACAATAAAAATAAAGATAGTAAAAATTACTAAAGCTAATGCACTCATGATATAACCTCCTTAATATATTTATTTTAAGGCTGATAAAATTTACCAACCTTTTTAGCCTTTTTACTAGTTAAAACCTTTTCATCATCTACACAAACCAGTACTAACCTTATGTCTACCCATCCTTTTAGGCCAAATGCAAAACCTTTATGATATTTGAATTTTTTTACTTTATCTAATATTTCTTGAGCAATTTGACCTTTAGTTACTATTATGCCTGTAATCATGGAAGACATATGTTCTTCATCAGGTTTTACATGAAATTGAACTAGATCTTTAAGTACATCAATAAATCTATCTAAGCTAAACAAATCTAGGCTATCAAAATACTTTAAAAAACAATGTTCATTATTCTCAAAGGCATATATAGTTGCTGATTTCATAACCATATATCTTTCGTTTCTCAAATTATATTTAGCGTACATATCGAAGGTTAAATCATTATATCTGTAATCTTCTGTTATATCGAAATTTTTAGATAGTCTTTTTTTTATACTATCCTTATACTTTTTAAATTCCATAATATCACCACTATCTCTATATAGTATGAAAGTACTATTTAATTCCATTTTAGTTCATAACTTTATGAAAGTTTATACTTTTTGTATCGAATGCATAATGTAGTGTATGAAATGCAATATTTCAGTTTAATATGCAATATATGATTCTAATTTTTTCCTATATACACTCAAATTATATTCATTTCTTTCGTCTTGTGGTATATTTATCCCAATTTTATCTAATATAAACATAGGCGGTCCCGTAACTACAAAAATTTCATCAGACATAATAAGGGCTTCATCTATATCATGGGTAACCAATATAGATAGCTTCTGTTGTTTTTTCCAATTATTCAAAATTAGATTTATCAATCTTTTCTTTATATTTAAATCCAATCCTTTAAAGGGTTCATCCATTATCAAAATATCTCCATCATATGCCAATGCCCTAGCTATAGAAACCCTTCTTTTCATTCCTCCACTTAGTTCATGAGGATATGTATTCCCGAAATTTTTTAGTCCTACTTTTTCTAGGTACTCATTGGCTATATCTATTTTTTGTCCACAATCTAATTCGTTCTTCAATACAAAAATAATGTTCTCCATTGCAGTATCCCATGGCAATAGCCTATCTTCTTGAAATATATAAGAAAATGTAATGTCTTTTATACCTTTTATAAAACCTCTGTCATAAGACTCTATGCCTGTAATAATATTTAATAATGTAGTTTTCCCACAACCTGATGGTCCAAAAATACATACTACTCCACTCTCTCTAAAGGACATATTAAATTTATCTAATACATTTACATTATTATATTTTTTATTTAGCTTATCCAATTCAATATTCAACTGTATCATCCTCGCTGTTTTTTATATGTCAAATTATTTATAAAATAAGAAAAAGTTTTTTCAAAAGATATACTCAAGATTATGACCATCAATGTCCATGCAAAAAGCTCCTGGGTCTCCAAATATACCTTTGCATTATATAAATTGGCCCCTATAGAATACTTGGGATTACTTAATACTTCTGCTGCTACAGTAGCCTTCCACCCCAATCCTAATGATGTCATACTTCCTGCTGCAAAATATGGAATTATTGAGGGTATATATATTTTCATTAGAATGGACATTCTTTTAACCCTATAAACCTTTGCCATTTGCAAAAGTTCATTATCTACATTTCTTACCCCCTGAACCACATTGGTCCATATTATTGGAAAGCATATGAGAAAACCTATAAATATAGGCACATTTCCCGAAGAAAACCACAATAATGCAATAATAATAAATGACATAACTGGAGTAGATTTTATGGTATTCATTACAGGATATATGAATGTATATATATATTTATTAATACCAGATAAAACACCTAGTATTAACCCTAAAATTACAGATATCATAAATCCAATAATCACTCTAATGACAGATATCAATACAGAAATCCAGAATCCACCACTAAATATTAATTTTTTAAGCATTAAAAATACTCCCATGGGAGAAGGGAGAAATAATTCCCTATTTATAATCAGATATAATATCTCCCATATCAGTATCCAAAATATAATAACTCCTGTATTTATTAAAATTTGTTTTATCTTAATAGTATAATCCTTCATCAGGAATTTTTCCTCCAACAGATTTTGGATTGAAATCATATAGTATCCTTATAAATTTATCCACCATATCTTTAGCCTCTTGACCATCAATATATACTATATTACTATAAGGCAATGCCTTCTGTGCTATAGCAGCATTTGGTAATATCTTAAACTTCTCTATAAGGTCTGCCGCTTCTTTGTTGTTTTCATTTACCCATTGTACTGAATTATCATATTCTTTTAAGAAATTATCTACTATTTCTTTATTGTTTTCAGCATATTCCTTCCTTACTACAATACATCCCATGGCTAATTGACTATTGCCTTCTGTTACCTTATTCCACTCTTCCGTCATATCAAGGGCAATCCTCAAGTCTTCATTTTTCATAATTGCAGTAGTTACATGGGGCTGAGGTAATAATGCAATATTAACATCTCCAGATGCAGCAGCTGCTGCTAACTCACTATGCTGTAACGTAAAATCTATTTCTACATCATTCATTGGGTCAATATCATTTTCTTTTAATATATAACTCAATGCATAGTCTGGAGTAGCACCCTTACCACTGGCATTTATTTTCTTACCCTTTAAATCTTCAACAGTTTCTATTTCATTTCCATTTTCCAATACGTATAATACTCCCAAGGTATTTATAGCAGCTAATTTCACCTCTCCTTCAGTTTTATTATATAGTACAGCTGCCATATTACTAGGCACTGCTGCAATATCAACCTCTCCATTGGTAATCTTACCTATCATATCATCGGGTGCACCTAATACTGTAAAATTATAATTGATATTATTCTCCTTACTCTCATTATCCTCCATCAATTTAACCATGCCCATACCTGTAGGTCCTTTCAATGTGGCTACATTTAATGTAGCATCTTCTGTTATTCCAGTATTATTTGAACACCCTATAACAGAAAAAATTAATACAAATATTAATAATATGTAAATCAACCTTTTCAAATAAAACCCCTCCTATTAATTTTTATTTTCTATATGTATTATTTCTAACCCAATATATCAAATTCCTTCAAATTTAAAAAAGCGGACACTATAGTCCATCTAGATTATTAACAAAGATACAATTATGACAAGAATATAAAACAAAGAACTATTTTCTAGAATTTATAGAGATATAAAAAAAGTTAGTAGTTAGCTTAATGCTGGAATCTATAAGACCTCCACCATTAACTACCAACTACTAACTACTTTTATATCTCTGCCATTAAACTAATGTGGACACTATAGTCCACTATTATATGATCTTATTTAAATGCTGTAAATCTATCTGCTTTTGCACCACAGATTGGACATTTGTCTGGGGCATCCCCTTCCACAGTATACCCACATATATCACAAACTTGTATATCTCCTATTTCATAATCTTTTTCTTGGTCTACTGCATCCTTTGCCTTTGCAAATAAATCAGCATGGGTCTTTTCTGCTTCATATGCATATCTAATAGAAATAAGTGCTTGTTTTTCCCCTTGCATTTCAGCCACAGCCTTAAATGCTGGATACATTTGTCCCACTTCATAGTTTTCTCCATCTATAGCACCTTGAAGGTTTTCAGATGTTGGTCCCAAGCCAAATCCAGCGCCAGAAGTCACAGAGAAATCACCTTTAACGTCCTTCATAGCCCTAAAATGATTGGTAGCATGTACCTCTTCTGCATAGGAAATAGCTCTAAATAGTCTAGCTACATTAGGGAATCCCTCACTTTCAGCCTTTTTACCCCATACTCTATATCTCATATGAGCTTGACTTTCTCCTCCAAAAGCTGATCTCAAATTTTGAGCAGTCATATCATTCATATTTATACATCCTCCTTAATTTATTATTAATTTATTAAAATCTATTATTCACACACAATATATTTAATACCCATAATGATATATATTAAACAAAAAATATATAATCACATAATCAAATAATCATATATTTTATTTTTAAAAAAGTGCAGCTATAATTTTTTTTACGTCTTCATCTACTACATAGTATTGAACTTCAATCCCATTTCTTACGCCCTCTACTATACCTGCAGCTTTTAATTTAGACAAATGCTGAGAGATAGTAGATTGGGGAATAGCTAAACAACTCTGCATCTTAGACACATTTCTTCCCTGTTCTTCCATAAGCCCTTTTACTATACACAATCTTACAGGATGAGATATTGCCTTTAAAAGCTGTGCCTTTTGCTCTAATACATCTCTTTGTCTATCTATTTCATTAATAAGTCATCACCTCTTATACATCTTTATATTTGAATATTACAATATTGACATCTCTATGTCAATATTAAATCATATCCTGAATTGGCTTTTTCTAATTGTCATTAAGAATACTTTATCTTGATTTTACCAAGTAATTATATTATATTAAAATAAAATGATATTTTCTATAGAGAGGTGATTTTTTGATACAAAGAAAATTAAAAATGGATGAAAAACAAAAGATTTCTATCCTATCTTTTCTACCCCTTATGTTTATTATTTTGGCCTTTTATTTCGATTCTCCTACCAATATAATCAAAGGACTATATCAAATAGTAATAAATCCAGATTTATTATTAACCGATTATATAGCTGTTGGAGGTGCTGGAGCCACATTAATAAATTCGGCTATTCTTACCCTTATAAATATATATATACTCTATAAATTAAATATTAAAATAACTGGATTACCTATTGCTGCCATTTTTACAATAGCTGGTTTTTCTTTTTTCGGTAAAAATATTGTAAATGTTTGGCCTATATATATCGGTGGATATCTTTATTGTAAACATCAAGGTGTTAAATTTAAGAGTATCGCTCTAATAATCATGTTCGGTACTGCTTTAGCTCCATTAGTTAGTCAATTGATGTATGGAACAACCCTTTCTGATCCCATCGCATTATTAGTAGGAATAACCTTGGGTATATTAACAGGATTCATTTTGCCTACTTTAGCCTCTCATATGATAAGATTTCACGACGGATACAATCTCTATAATGTAGGATTTACTGCAGGAGTTATAGGTACTGTGATTATATCCATTCTCAGAAGTTATGGTGCAATTATAGAAGCTCAAATGATAATTTCAAAAGAATATGATCTCTTTTTTAAATTGTTTTTTACATTTTTTTCTTTATTATTACTTTTTATTGGTTATTGGATGAATGGAAAAAGTTTAAATGGATATAGAGAATTATTATGGTATTCTGGAAGAACAGTAACAGATTTTACCCAATTGACCTCATATGGAATTACCTTTATTAATATGGGAATCATGGGAATGATCTCATTGATTTATATAATTATGTCTGGTGGTATAATAAATGGCCCCATTATAGGTGGTATATTAACAGTTATGGGATTTAGTGCCTTTGGTAAGCACCCTAAAAATACAATTCCAATACTCCTTGGAGTGTATATGGCTACACTTACAAAGCTCTGGGAACCAAATTCCACCGCAGTTATTATTGCTGGACTATTCGGTACCACATTGGCCCCTATTCCTGGAACATATGGTTGGGGTGTAGGTATATTGACAGGTTTTCTCCATTTGTCTGTAGTTATGAATGTGGGGTATCTCCATGGTGGGATAAATCTATACAACAATGGCTTTGCTGGAGGTATAGTAGCAGGTGTTTTGACTCCAATAATGGATGCCTTCACTAAAGACTAATTATCATATATAATATAGTATAAAATAAAAGGAGGATGTTTCCTAAATGAAACACGAGATTAAAAAAGTTTCTAAAATTTTAGACGAACTTACTACTTTTTTCTTTACTAAAGGTGCCAAAAATATAGACGTCTCCATCAGCGATCAAGATGAATACTTCAAAATATCTTGTAAAGTTGATAATATAGACTGCTCTGATTTTAGAGTGAAAAAAATATCTGAGTTATTAAATCAACCTCGTCAGCCCGAAATGGAAGCATACTATTGGGAGCTTACTGGTGAATGTGATACAGATACAGAGCTAAGCCTTGTGGGAATGATGGTAGATAAGGCAGAAATAAGCTTCAAAGGTGTCTCGCTTTCGATAGTATTATATAGATATAAGTAGAGTTAGTTAGTAGGTATTAACCATTAACTACTAACTTTTCTCGTTAACTGTGATGGAATAATATATTCCATCTTTTTTTATTTTTTGTATCATCACAATAAAACTTTTATCTCATAGTATATTACTATAAAGAAATATACTTTGGGAGGAATCTAATATGAATGATTATTATAGTCAACGACAACATTATTATGAGCCAAATATGAGACCAAAATATAAATTGGCCCATGCCTATGTGCCATATCAAGTCTTAAATAGAATCTATACACCTAGAGAGGCTCTATGCAGAGGGACTCTCTTTCCTGAATTATTTATGCCCTATAAAAAAAGCAGAAAGGATTGTTAGGAGGTAATATATATGAGGAGAGAACAGTTAGATTTATTAGTAAAATTGATGGAAATAGAGTTCTGTCTCCTTGAGACAGCTCTATATTTAGATACTCATCCAACAGATGAGAGGGCCCTTAGACTTCATAACGACTTTTCAAAACGATGTAAAGAAATAGAAGATATGTATACTTCTAAGTATGGCCCCATAAGAAATTCACAAATGAGTGATTGCCCTTGGCAATATATTAAGAGTCCTTGGCCTTGGGAAATAGACTATTGTGGATGTAATTAAGGAGGTTAAATTATGTGGATATACGAGAAAAAGATACAATACCCAATAAGGGTAGATTCATGTAACCCTACCCTAGCAGCTATGATTTTAGAACAATTTGGTGGAGCTGATGGTGAACTATCTGCTGGTATAAGATACCTCACCCAAAGATGGTCTATGCCCACTGATCAAGCAAAAGGAATCCTTACAGATATAGGTACAGAGGAACTAGCCCACTGGGAAATGATTGGTACTATAGTTTGGAAACTTATAAAAGATGCCCCCATAGAAAAAATCAAAGGCACTCCCTTTGAAGCCCATTATGCAAATCATGGAAAAAGTCCGTTCCCCCATGATGCAGCTGGAGTTCCATGGACTGCTACCTTTATTCAATCAAAGGATGACCCCATAGCAGATATTCATGATAATATGGCAGCAGAACAAAAGGCTAGAGCAACCTATGAACACCTTATAAATCTAAGTGACGACCCTGGAGTGATTGACTCATTAAGATTCTTAAGAGAAAGAGAAGTTGTACACTATCAAAGATTCGGCGAGACTCTAAGGATAGTGGAAGAATATAAAGATAGTAAGAGATATTATTAGTTAGTAGTTCGTAGCTAGTAGTTCGTAGTCGATGGTGGAAATCCTATGGATTTCATCATTAAACTAATAACTACTAGCTACTTACTAATAACTTTACTGTATATTTTTCAATAATCTAAAATTCCCTTTTCTAGCATACCCTTTACTTGTTCCACATCTTTATCCCCTCTACCAGACAGATTGATTATAATTATATCATCCTTGGAAAGCTTCCTAGCAAGTTCAACTCCATATGCTATGGCATGGGCACTTTCTATTGCAGGAATTATGCCCTCACTATTACTTAATAACATGAATGCATCTATTGCTTCCTTATCAGTTATCGATACATACTCTGCCCTTCCACTGGCTTTATAGTAGCTATGTTCTGGACCTATTCCTGGGTAGTCTAACCCTGCTGCTATAGAGTATACTGGCAATGGCTCTCCACATTCATCTTCAAGAGTATAGCATTTGAAACCATGAATAATACCCACTTTCCCTTTAGATATAGAAGCAGCATGTTCACAAGTATTTAACCCTTTCCCAGCAGGCTCTACACCTATGATCTTTACATCTTTGTCTCCTACAAAGGGATGGAAAATACCTATTGCATTACTTCCACCGCCTACACATGCTACTACATAATTAGGTAATCTCCCTTCCACCTCTAATATCTGTTTTCTAGCCTCTTTTCCTATAATGGATTGGAACTCTCTTACTATTGTAGGATATGGGTGAGGGCCCACTGCCGAACCTAACAAATAAAAAGTATTTTCAGCATTTTTAATTAAATCTTCCAATGCTTCATCTACAGCATCCTTTAAAGTAGCCGTTCCTCTAGTTACAGGGATTACCTTTGCCCCTAATAATTCCATTCTAAAGACATTTAATGATTGCCGTTTTGTATCTACTTCACCCATATATATAGTGCAATCCAAATCCAGTAATGCACAAGCTGTTGCTGTAGCAACTCCATGTTGTCCTGCTCCCGTTTCTGCTATTACTCTTTTTTTACCCATCCTTTTAGCTATAAGCGCCTGACCAATAGCATTATTTATCTTATGGGCACCAGTATGATTTAAATCCTCTCTCTTTAAATAAATTTTTCCTCCACCTGCTTTTTCAGTTAACTTTTCTGCAAAATATAGAGGATTTTCTCTACCTATATACTGCTTATGATAATATTTAAGTTCTTCTAAAAACTTATCATCTTCCATACACTCATAAAACTTATTTTCCACTTCCTTTAGTATCTCCTTTAATTCATCTGGTACATATGCCCCACCAAACTCTCCAAAATATCCATCACTTTTTCTAATCATTTTTATTTACCCCCTTAAAATTTAACAATAATATAAAATAAAAAATCCCCTATATGCATATACGCATATAGAGGACGATTATTTACACCGCGGTACCACCTCAATAATTACAATTGTAACCACTTATTTCAGATACGGGACTATCATAAATATCCGATATCCTATCTCTATAACGGGAGAGTACCGTGTTTGCCTACTATAATTCAGCTCCAACTCATAAGCCCATTCAATATATTATCAAATATTCGGATTCCACCACCCCGAACTCTCTATAATTTTTTAATATATCTACTATCCTTAATCAAAGTTTTATTTTATATTATTTTTAGTCATTATAATATTACTTGTCTAATATGTCAACTAAATTCTTTCATTTTTATAATCATAAAACTAAGGTATAATCAAAATTCTCTAAGATTTAACCACTCTTCAACATATATCCTAGAAAGATACATCAGTGCTTCTTTATTATTGGGGCTGTTTCATAACTGATTAATCAGTTATGAAACACCTCTTTTATTATGTTCAAGTTAACAACTGAAGTACCTAAGTTTCAATAAATTCAAATATATTTTTCTTAGCCTAATTTTAGGTATAGCAAACAAAACTTAAATATTTTTAAGGTTTATTCTATTTATTATATTTTTTATAATTAAATTGCCTCTTTATATTTCACGAAACCCAGTTTATTAGATTTCATTTTATTACTTAATTTTTTTATATTTATGGCAAAACTTAATAATTTCATCTCTGCAACGATTTTTTCCATACTCCTATGTCTAAATCTTAAATATCTCATTCCTGATTTTATATATGAAAATATTCCTTCAGCTTGAATTGAACGATTAAGTCTTT
>NZ_JHVL01000042.1 GCF_000620125.1 Clostridiisalibacter paucivorans DSM 22131
CTCTAGCTGAATATTTTCTATTTAAATATGCAAAAACTAATATTTTTAACATAGTACGTGGTTCTACAACTGGCTTTCTACCTTTATGAGAGTAGGCACTGGTTAAAAAATTTAAATTCATCTCCTCAATAATATTGTGCACCAAGAAAACCTCGTCATCCATATCAAAATTATTAGTTAAATCAAAACTAAAAGATAGTTGCATTTTTTTGATTTTTGTTTTATTATTAATTTTAGTATGTGATTTCATATCAGATAAAACATACTAAAAAAGAGCTGAAAAATCAATAGATTTTTTAGCTCTTTTTCTTTTATTTAGGAACTATATTTTGAAACAGCCCCTTTTTTTATATTACATATTATCTTCTAAATTCAATGTTTCAAGGGCCTTATTAAACAGTCTATCTGACTCCTCTTGTGTTTCTTCATTTGGTTTGTAGTCATTCTTTTCTAATATCTCAAGATATTCTTTGGTAACTTCTGCTGTTACAGTCTCTTCATATTCATCTACTACTTTTTTATATGCATTTATTGTCTCATCACTAATTTTTTCTGTTGTATAATCAGCAATCGGATGAATATAAGCTCTAATATAGTTAATATACATTTTTCCTATATCTTCTCTCTTAGGTGAATCTTCATATTTAGATAAATACTTTTCAGTATTTATAGTCCTTTCCGCTAGTTCATCCCAAGATATGGCAAGATGTGCATCTTTAAAGGAAAGGGCATCATACTCAGTTGCCATGATTTCTATATAGTCTTTCATATCATCGGATAAATATTGTGTGTATTTTTCTAAAGGACTATAATTCATCATTGGGTAAAAATCGCCTTCTAATGAAACTATCTGATAACCTCCTTCTAAAATCTCTGTAAGAAGTTCTTTAAGTTCTTGATCCTCTATGGAATCAACCTTTTCTTTATCAAATTCAACACCAAAAATTTCATGCAATTTATTAGGTATATCATCTTCAAACAATGCATTCATATACTCATCCATATATGCATTTTGTACTTCTTCTAATCCCAAAATCATCTTTCCTGCATTTTCTTCAGAAACTTTTTCAATATTCTTATTAACAAATTCCTTAACTACAAGAGGCTTGTCTTGTTCAATAACTTTATTATACTGAGCCATAATCTCCTCTTGTTCACCCTTATCTAGTTCTTCTTTTATATTTTCACTTTCTTCGTTGACATTCTCATTCTGAATATTTTCTTTTTCTACATCATCGGTTTTTCCTGTACAACCTCCTAATACAAAAACACCTATTAATGCTACTATTAATAATTTCCTCAAAATCATTTCCTCCTTTGGTTGAATATTATTTACGTTTTTTATTCTACCATATCGACCATATAAAGAAGTTACAAAACAATTGCATTATTCAGGCTGCTTGTTGATGTCTCATTGGAATGTTATTTTCCTGTGGTACTTCTTCTTTGACTATGATTACATTCTTGGTTCCACTAATATTTTCATAGAACAATATTTTATCCCTCTTAATTGTTTTAAATACTATATATGCCAATAGCATAATATTATATAGTATTGTCATAACAGGTGTTATAAACGTCAATACAATCTGCATACTTAACATCAAGAAAAATATACTGCTACGTACAGTTATTTCTTTTAACATCAGTCTTTCTTTGCTACCCTTTAATTGCATCCGTGCCATCCACTTTCCAACTGTTTTTCCATTTGTCTTATATGGTAAAAGTATATAATAAAATATAAAAACAAATATTATACTGTAAAAACTCTTCAATAATATCAAAATTGAAAATACTATCCCTAAATCAATAATAGAGGCTACAGCCCTCCTGGTAAATCCCACCTGCATATTTTTTAAGTCCACATATTCATCAAATTTATCAGATCTAGGTAGGAAATATGTTATCTTGGGAGTTAACAGATACCCAATAATACCTCCTAAAGTATTTAGCATTAAATCATCTACATCAAATAATCTATACGGTGTTTCATATATCCCATACAATCCTGTTACCTGAGTAATTTCAAAGAATAATGATACTAAAAAAGTTATTATTATTGTCTTAATTAAACTCTTTCTAAAGTAATATCTCAAATAAACTCCCAAAGGCATAAGCAATATAACATTGAGAACTACTTGCAATACAGCCCTTTCTCCAAATAGACTTAAATAAGTGCTAGGCTGGTTCCATTGAACTGTGGTCTCCCTCAAGAAATCAAATACAAATGTAAAAGGGAACAATTGCATATACTCAGTAATAGGTGCCTTAAATCTCCCTATATTCTCCATCCCTGGAAGAGGCAAGACAACTAAGTAATATGCGCTTATAGAAAATAATAACAATGAATATACTATTATAGACCTTATTATATTTATATATCCATATTTATTATATTGAAAAATCAAAAAAGGTAATGTAAACAGTATTGCTATAAATGGAAAAGTTATAATAGCTAATTTTATGGGTTCTAAATACTTGTACATAATTGCTTCCCTCCTCTTTAGTTAGTTTTTTATATAATTCTTATCTATAATTAAATGATACTATATTTTTGTATCCTTTTTATGTGGTAATTGTATCCTTTTTGTAAATTTAAGACATCCAATTTTTATATTCTCTGAACTGGAAAATATATTCACCACATTTACAAAAACACTTATCTTGTAAGTGCTTTTACAAAATAAGTGTTTGATTTTTCTTTAATTTGATTTTACATTTAAATAATAGCCGTACCACACTCTTTTTTAAATAAATGAATATGAGATTGCTTGAAAGTCAAATGTACTTCTTCTCCCACATTCATACAAGTGGAACCCATTATTCTTACAATAACTTGATTTCCCATACAGTTTAAATACATATAGCTTTCACTGCCCAAATTCTCTACAACTTCAATATCTCCAGAGATATATCCAGACTCAGAAACGATAATATGTTCTGGTCTTATCCCCAAAACTAAGGTTTTATTAATATAATCTGTTAAATCTATGTCATCCTTGTCTATATAAATACTTTGTTCATTATCATTACACATGGACAGATACAATCTATCGCCATCCTGTTTCACATATACATCTAAAAAATTCATCTTTGGAGTCCCAATAAATCCTGCCACAAACTGATTTAATGGATAATCATAGAGCTGTTGTGGAGTTCCCACTTGCTGTATCACACCATCCCTCATCACTACAATTCTATCTCCCATAGTCATAGCCTCAATTTGATCATGGGTTACATAAACAAATGTGGTTGCTAACCTATTATGTAACTTCACAATCTCCGTCCTCATGGAAGTACGAAGCTTTGCATCAAGGTTTGAAAGGGGTTCATCAAGAAGGAATACTTCAGGTTCTCTAACCATAGCTCTCCCCAATGCCACCCTCTGTCGTTGTCCTCCTGACATAGCCTTTGGTTTACGGCCAAGTAAATCCTCTATATCTAATATTTTTGCTACAGAAAAAACTCGTTCTTTAATCTCTTTCTTTGGTACCTTCCGATTTTCTAATCCAAATGCCATATTTTTATAGACTGTCATATGGGGATAAAGGGCATAATTTTGAAATACCATCGCTATATCTCTATCCTTAGGAGGTACATCATTAACTAGCCTATCCCCAATATATAACTCTCCATCTGTTATTTCTTCTAAACCTGCAATCAATCTAAGGAGAGTAGACTTTCCACAACCTGAAGGGCCTACTAGCACAATAAATTCTTTATCTTGAATTTCAAGATTGATATTATTTACTGCCAGTACATCTCTGCCATAAATTTTTTTTAAGCTTTTTAAAGTAATCCCTGCCATTTTTAACCCTCTCTCCTATTCTCTGTACCATCAATCTCAAAGAGTAATTCATTATATTTATAATTATTGATTTGCATTTCTGTTTTATATATCTCTGTTGTTGTTTTATAAGTACAATAGTCATCACCAATAAAATAAAACATAAAATTATAATGGAAAAAAGTAATAAAGACTGCCAATATTGAACCACCCTCGCTGCATTTTCCCAATAGGGATAAGCTATCCCTTTGTTATGCATTACCATGGTATATGGCTTGATCACTAAATCTAATATATTTTTGATGCCAAACCGTTTACTATTATTTATTACTTCTTTTTCAGAGTGTTGAAATCCTGTATCTACAAGGGTATATCCAAATCCCGATATAAACTCAGGTATTATGATCTCATAGCTATTTATTCCCACATCTGTAACCTCTGAAAACCTATTATATGACATATATATTCGTCCATTGTCTTCATCTGCTATATTATTAAATGGGTCCGATTCACTTTGAATTACCCCTGAAATTATATATTTTTTGTCATTGATTTCTACTTCCATTCCTTCAATATCCACTGACCCATATAATTTCCATGCTACTTGCTCATCTAAAATAACCCTATCCTTAGATAAATCTTCTTCTGAGATATACTGTCCGCTTCTAAGATATAGTGGATGAAAAAAGAAATACTCTCCTCCCACCCCAAATACAGTTGTATTGACTGTATCATGTGGACTCTTTACAGCAGTCTCACTTTGTGCAGAATAGGCATCTATCCATGCAACCTTATCCTGTGAACTTTCCGATAATTTTTCATTAACCATTTTACGGAAACTCCCAATATCCTGTGGAGTTGCACGATAATCTGAAGAAAAAAAACAGGAGATTTGGGAAAACCGTTGTTGATTTTCCCCCTGCCACCTCTGTGCCCCTTGCTGTGAAATAAGCAAAGTAGAAAGATGACTATAACCCATAGTAAGAGAGACAGATAAAATTGTTATTATTGCGTAAACTATCAGAAAAAGAGTATGTTTTTTGTTCAGTTTATATCTCATATTCACTTACCTGCCTCCGATAATTTATTTATTCATCATACGAACCTGCATTCCAGGCTCTATAAGCTCTGTTGATGTGGTAATAACATAATCCCCTCTCATCAATGCTCCCGATACAGCAATATTCTGATCATTTTCATCTAAAATTTTGACATCTATCCGTTTTGCAATATATCTACTGCCAAATGGTGTTTTTTTAGATCTCACTGTAAATACAAAATCCCCTCGACTGTCTGAATGTAAAGCACTCCGTGGTATAACAAAATCATAATCGGCACTTGGTTGCTCAATAGACAGTGAAAAGACATCTCCAGACTCTATTTCACCTTCAAGTAAAAATGTAAGTACCTTATCTTCACCAGGATTTGAAGGGTCATTTTTTATTTGTTTTAGCGTTGCAACAATATCACTGTCTTCTACATCGGCTTTATCTCCTATAGATAACATTTCACTTTGCTCCTTGGTAACTGTAAAAGAAAGGGAATATCCTTGAGATGTAGTCTCAATAACAGCCATGGCTGTATTGGGTGATGTCATTCTTCCAGCAGCAATGTTTATAGATTTAATAATACCATCCTTATCTGCTACTACTTTTCCATTAGCTGCATCATTTCTTAATTCATTTACCAATTCCTGTTGCTCATCAATATCTTCTTTTAGTTTTTTTGAATCCAGTTTTGCAATAGCAACCGTCTTTTCATCACTCTCTTTATCCTTTTCAACAGAAAACAACAAATCTTCTAATGTATTCTGTAATTGGTTAGCCTCTTCATCAGCCACCTTCCGTTTATTATATTTTTCTGATAAATCATCATGATTCTTTTGTAATAATTCCAGTGATTCTTCTGCCTCTGATAGATCCTCTTTAGCTTGTTCTAATTCCTCTTCTATCATTTCATACTCTTCATTTTTATCCTGCATATCTTCATAATCGTCTTCCAATCGTTCAAGTTCTAATTCCCATTGTTCTGTATCTATATCAGGTCCTTCTATATACGGTTCATAGTCTTTAATTTCTTCTTCTTTATCTTCTATTCTTCTAATTAATGATGTCAACTCGGAATAGTTTGAAAGTTTAGTTTTTAATTCATTGATTGTATTTTTTAATACTTGAATATTTTCCTTCAATGGCCTTATCACATCTTCACCAGCATTGTTTTTCTCAGCATCAGAAAGCTCCTTTTGCTTTTTTTTCAATGCAGTTTTATTACTTTCTAATTCTCTATTTATACTGTCATAATCAGGATATTTAGCTATTAAAAGTTCATAATCCTCTTCTAGTCTTTGAAGTTCTAATTTTAGACTATCAAGACTTATAGGATTCCTTTCTCTCGATGGTTGAGCATTGTCAATTTGATTTTCCTTGTCTTCTATTTGTCGTTCAAGAGACTTTAGCATTTCATCGGTAGCACCTGAATAATCAGTAAGTTCAGATTGTAGTTCATTTACTTCATCTGTTAAATCTTCAATCTCTTCTTTCTTCATATTTATTAAACGCTCCACATTGTCTACCTGATATTGGGATACATTATTTTCATCACGCTTTGTCATCGCCTCTTCAAGTTCCTGTTTTGTTCTTTCAATATTCCTGTCTTGTTGAGTATAGTCTGGTGAAGGCCAATTGATTAACATCTTCTGATATTGCAATTTTAAATCATCTAATGTATCCAAAGCCATTTCCAATTCTTCACTTTCTTCATCATCAAGTGAGAACAATACATCTCCTTCTTTTACTGTATCACCAGACTGGACTAAAACCTCCTGCACCTTCCGTGACTGACTAATCATCACTTCATAGTTACCAATTGCCTCAGCAATACCAGATCCCCTAATTACAGTGCCTATTTCACCTTCTTTAACACTGTGGACCGATACCTGTGGCAATGACATATTCATAATGGTGTTAGAAAAAAAGGTTAATATCAACATTATAATAAAGAAGATAAATCCTGCTTTTTTTGGCCAAATTCTTTTTATACTTTTTTCTTCATTCATAATTTCTACTCCTTTATATCTATCCTTTTACGGAACCAGAATGTGTAATGCCTTCTACCAAATATTTTTCTCCGTGTAGGAAAAGTAATAAAGGTGGAATCATATATATGGTAGCTACTGCAAATGCCAATCCTATTTCTTCGGTATTGATATTTGACAAATATACCGATAGAGGATGTTTCCCAATATCTGATAACAATATAATCGGTTGCTCCACCATATTCCAATTATCTATAAATGCTAAAATAGCAACAGAATAGATAGCACTATAACACTGTGGTATACAAATCTTGGTGAAAATCTTCCATTCTGTAGCCCCATCAATCTTAGCCGACTCAATTAATGCCTCTGGAATACGCCTCATGAACTTTGTCAAAAGAAACACCGAAAAAGGTGCAAATATACCAGGTAAAATAACCGACCACCTATTATCAAGAAGCCCTGTCCAATCAGCTACCAGATAATTGGGTACAAGCATAACCTGATATGGCATCAACATCAATATTATATATATAAAAAACAGAATCTTATATACTCTACCACTACAGCGATAAAAGGTATATGCTGCAAATGTTGCCATCACTACTTGTCCAACTACTATGGGGATTACCAAAAAAGCAGAATTCCAAAATTTAAATAGATAGTCTGGACTTTGCAACAATACAGAAAAATACTGTTTAAAGGAAACCATATCTGGAATAAGCTTTAAATTGACTTTTTCAGATGTATATTCATTATCAGAGGTTATTTCTGAAAATACTTTCCCATAATTTGCCGACAATTCCCATTGAGACATAAAAGAATTAGTTATGGTCAGAAGGGTTGGCAAAATAAATAATACTGCAAATAAAAATGCAATTAGAAACAATATACTACGAGAAAAATAATGTCTCTTTTTCACCCTTCCACATCCTTTCCAAAATAATTCTCAATAATAAATAAGATACCTATAATAACAATCATCACTATTCCCATTAGAATTGCAGCCGTAGCCAATTTTTGATAATCCAATGCCTTAAAGGTATTATTCATAAAATGCTGCAGCATATATAACCTATCATAAGGATAATCACCTGTAAGCAAATGTATCTCTCTAAATACCTTAAATGAATTTATCAAAGACAATAATGCAACAAAAAGTATTGTGGGAGAAATGAAACGCAGTTTAATCTGAACAAATTTAAACCATGGGCTTGCATTTTCAATTTCTGCGACTTCTAATAATGTCTTTGGAATATTGTTTAACCCCGCCATGAACAGTATCATATTGTAGCCAAGATTTTTCCATAAAAATAATATTATAATGACAAATTGGGAATAGTCGGATTTTAGCCATTTGATTGGTTCTAATCCAAATACTCCAATCAAACTATTCATAGGACCATTGAAATTGAAAACCACTTTCCAAACAAGGACTACTGAAGCAACTGGCACCATCATAGGACTAAGAAAAAAAGTTCGAAACTGACTTTTATAAGGAATTTGCGATTCTAATAGAAGGGCCAAAACCAAAGACAAAATAACTGCCAAGGGCACTGCTAATAGAGAAAATGTTGCTGTGTTTTTTGCCGCAAGAATAAATGCCGAATTATCAAATAATGCATTGAAATTATCTAAGAATACAAATTTCTGTTCCATGGGATTATTTATTAATGAATAATATATAATCACAATAAATGGAACTAAAAAAAATATGAGTACTCCTAGCAAACTGGGGAGTAAAAATATAGATTCAACTTTTTTATTTTTTTTATGTGATTTTAAAAAAGATATTATCCTTTTCAATTTATTCCTCCTTTTGCTATACCTACTCTTCTTATAAGATACAGCAATATAATCTATATAATTCTAGGTTAATATCTACATTTCCATATAGTTCAAACACCATAAATTTCCCCAGTTAAAGCTATACTAGAAGCCATTTAATCAATAATTACACAATACTAAAATATTTACAGATATTTTTAACTCTATCTTTTTTCAGAAATATAGATTCTTGCCCTGCTTTGGATTGCCTCTGCTACTTCTTCAGCAGAACGTTCACCTTCGAAAAAAGCATTTGCTTCTTCTGAAATAATTCCCATCAATGTACCATCATAAGAAGAAGTTTTAGTAACAGCGTTTATAATTTTGTTATATTCTTCTTTTTGTTCTTCTATTATCTCTGCCTTATCTAGCATTTTATTGTATGAAGACAAGAGCACAGGTGTTTCAAATTCAGCTATATTGTCCTGATAATCTTCTTCTAATAGTGTTCTCAAGAACTGCCATGCACCATCTTTATGTTTGGAATCTGAAAATATACCAAAGGAAAATTGGAAATCTGCAACACTTCCACTACCCTCTTCTGTAGGAAATCCTATTATTTTTAAGTCACCATTTAATTCGTTATCTGCTTTAGCAAAATGTTTAGCAGTGCCCATATACATCGTTGCCAACAATCCTTTATTTTCTAAAAGTTCTTTATTTGGCTCTTTATATCCTACAGGCCCATCTTCTGAAAACTTCTTTACTAATTCAAGCAATGTTATAAATTCAGGTGAATCAAAACTACATTCTCCACTTTCAGCATCTACAAACTGATCCATTGTATACATAGTCAAGGAATTTAGTATTTGTGAAGGAGGCATATTTATAAATGGCTGAACTATGTCTTCATTTGAATCTAAAAACTTTTGTAATCCTTCAAGATTCCATGAAGTTTTATCTCCTATCTTAGACTCTTTTCCATACAATGTAGTAACACTAAAATGAGGAGATAATCTATATAATCCATCCTCTGTTGACAATGCATTGAAGGCTCCCAACACAAGATCGTCTTTACTAATAGTTTCATCACTTTGTAAAAACTTATTAAGGTCTTCTAGAAGCCCCTTATTTGTATAAACTTCCAATGGTGTTTTCCCTAATTCAATTATATCTGGTGTATTTCCTGCAACAATATCTGTATTTAACTTTGTTTCCCCTGCTGAATAATCATCGGGAGTATTGTATTTAGAATAATCTAAAACCTCAATCCTATAATCAAGGTTTGTGCGATTAAACTCTACTATCCTTTCCTCAATATGGGGCATTAAAACAAATGATGCTAAAGTCAATGTAGTCTTCTCTGTTCCCTTTTCACCTTTTAGAATATTTGCAACTTCTACATCTTTACCTTTTTTGGTCAAACAAATAAATTTATCTTCCTCTAAGCTGGCAAAAAGTTTAACATAATTACCTACTATATCCACGTCAGAGAAAGAAAATATATCTTCAAATTTATTAGTATTACTGTTATATCCTCTTACAATGTCTGAAGAAATGATAAAGAAACTGTAGATATCATTTCCCTTTACTATATTTCTAAAATCCTCTTCACTAACTATCTTTTCTTTTCCATAATCTTTATTATTGACATCTATACTTTTAAACTCATATCCACTATCTCCAAAGGTTGATACCCATATATTGCCCTGGGAATCTGCTGAAATCCTTGGTCTTTCAGCAGGAAGATCAAATAATTTTTCACCTTGAGGATTTAATACTATAACTTTATCTTCTTCTGTTAAATAGATATTATTTTCTCCATCTGAACTCATATACCTTATATCATTTTCGAATTCTGTGCGAAATTCTTCTGTACCATCTTTATTAAGTTTAACAAGAGTAAATATATTGGTCTCATTATTTATTCCACCTACAGTTATTGATTCATCTGATGCAATGTCAAAAATGTTATATGCTATAGAATCATCCTTAGAAAGGTTAATCTCTTTTAAATCGGAACCATCTATGGCCATAGAACCAATAAAACTTTCTTCTCCTGATAAAAACCATATTCTATCATTACTTAATTGAAAGTCAGAAACATTTTCTGGCACAATATCTACCTGTTTAAAACTACTTTGATAACTTTGTTCTCCTTCTGTAGAGACTTCTTCTCCATCTTTCCCACACCCAACAAATGAAACAATCATTACAGAAATCAATAAAATAGATAAATATTTTTTCATATTATTCTCTCCTTTACGTTATTACTAATTGTTTAATTACAATTAACTTGCAACCTTTTTAGCAGGGGGTTCATCCAGTACCTTTATATTTTTCATATTATCATTTTCTGATAACGGAATTATTTTAATGCTTTGTAAAAATTCTTGTTTAGCAGTATCATCTAGTGTATCCAATGTACTATCATTAATCACAATCCTATATACCCCACCATTACTATCATTTATGAAGTATATATACCTAAAAACTACAAGCTCGTATGTATCTTTATCATTCATATAGTCTGCATATTCTCTATAATAATCGATGAGTTTTAAAGACTCTACTTTTAAGTCACTCTCTACCTGCTCAAGCTCATCATCATATGCTTCCCCTTGTAATTTATCTTTTACAATCTCCTCTGCACTACAATCATCCAAATGTGTAACAACTACAAAATTGCACTCTTTCTCAATATCCCATAAAGCAATGTCATCCCACCCTTTAATCTTTGTCAATTCAAATCTCTCTTTATCATAGTCAAAATATACACTGTCTGCGTTAGATATTTCTTGCTTTTCTTTTAATGATTCCTTAAGATCAGTTGTATTCTTTTTATTTGAATTGCTAGTTGTACTATTAATATTTGTACTGCTATAATTATTTTTCCTATTACTCCCCTCCCACAATGTAATTAAATTTTTTCAATACATAACTATTCTGTATATTAATATACAAAATAGTTGTATCATTTCTATATTTTACTTGTAAAAAAGTTGTAAATTCTATATACAAATAAAGCCCATAACATCTCCAATATTCATCTCATACATAAATTGTTATGCTATATATAATACTATTGTTATACACTAGAGAATGTAATTTATCTCTGATTATTGCCTATTTATATAAAGAGAGGATGATGATATTGCAAATAAATAATATATCGAAGTTTAGAAAATTTTTGATTTTAATTATTATTACTGGATTAGTGATAAATATTTTTTCAGGATGTACTAATAATCAAGAAAACCCTATTGAAAACTCAGAAAATAATGGAGAAGACATAGAACAAAATGAAGTCTATGAAGAAATAGAAATTAATGAAGCCGAAGTAGTTGAATATAGTCTAGGGGAAGGAATAATTAACCAAAGGTCTGGTCAAGATATGCCCTATGATATGGTAGGTGCAATAGGTGTACCAAAGGAAGGTAATAACCACCCTATTATATTTATATTACATGGTTCCCATTACTTTATTGATTATAACAAGAAACGATATGATTTAGGATTTAAATACTTAGTTGACGCATTAGCTAAAAGAGGATTCCTAACATTATCTATTAATGTAAACGCAAATTATGCTTTAGAATATGGCGAGCCTTTTCAATATGAAAGATTGATCTCCATATATAATGATCATTTAGAAAAACTGACTGCTGCAATTGATGGTAATTATGTTGGTTTTGGTATAGATCTAACAAATAAGGGAGATTTATCTACTATAGGGTTGGTTGGACACTCTAGGAGTGGAGCAGCTCTAAATGATGTTTTTAATGCTAAAAATACAACAGAAAAGGATAATATATTTGCATTATTAAAGGTAGCACCCAGTATTGTATTTTTAAGAGATGAGCCTAATCCCGATATTCCTACAGGGATAATACTACCTCAATATGATGGTGATGTAAGACAATTAGATGGTCAAGATACCTTTGAAGAAATACAAAAGGATGAAGCACATAATGCCTGGGCATCCCTTATATATCTCAAAGGAGCAAACCATAACTTTTTTAATGACAATGTAAAGAATGATGATAGGAAAGATAATTATACCAACGAAGAAAAAAATAGATTTTTAAATAGAGAACAACAAAAGGATTTTTTGATTCATTACTCTGCTGATTTCTTCTATAAGGCATTGGGAAAAAATATTAAGGCTGATTTATTTGATATAGAAATACCCACAGAATCTACTGCTTATGATCTATCTATTAAATCTTCATTCATTACTGGAGATATGAAAAGTATTTTAAAAACTACAGTTAGAAAAAAATTAGAAAAGAACGATTTAGGTGGGGAAAATATATCTCAAAATGTAATAGCAAAATATCTAATAGAAAGTTACATTCCTATTAATGACCAACTACCAGCTTTTACACATGCAGGTTCTCCTGAAGAATTAGGGTTATTAAGTATTAATTGGGAGGATACTAATGCACAGTTTGAATTAAAAATCCCTGAATCAGAAAAAAATATTAATGCCTATAAGGCAATAACATTATATATGGCACTAGATCCAGGAAGTCAATTAAATAAACCGTCAGAAAATCAATCTTTTACAGTAATTATGAAGGATAGGGATGGTAACAAGTCTAGTGTATTATTGGATAACAATACTCCAGCATTGGCTTGGCCAGAAGGAGAATTCATAAAAGATGAATATAAAGAGGGTGAGTTCGTAACATATTGGTCTATACCAACCCCACTATCCCATGCAAGGATTCCATTAAATCAATTTGAAAATGTGGACTTCAAAAATATTGATAGTATTATTTTGAAATTTGACCAAAAAGAAAGTGGAAGTATTTTATTGAGAGATATTATGATTTTGAGATAGATATAAATGGAATAATATCAGTTATATATTGGATATGGGGAAAATGGTCATTTATACTAGTATCACTTTATTTAACCATAAGACATATTATATTATAAATATAATGAAAGGAATGAGTAATATGTATAATGATTATAGACCATGCCCTTACCCCTATTATTTCAATATGCCAATGTATAATCCTTATATGCCATATTTGTATCCTCGCTATGGTAATGGTCCAATATATAATAACCCAAATTCTTGGAACAATTTCATAAGGTTAAAGGACTACGGCCCTGAACCATTCGTAGTTAATATTGACGATGCTACTGAACAAAACAACTATTTTCGTTTAGCTTTATGGACAGGAGAACATTTACAAGTTACTTTGATGAGTATTGACGTAGGAGATGACATAGGGTTAGAAGTACATGAAACAGGTGACCAATTCATACGTATTGAGGAAGGTCAAGGACTTGTTAGGATGGGAGACACGAAAAATAATTTGGATTTTCAAAGAAGGGTCTATGATGACTATGCTATCATGATACCTGCCGGTAAATGGCACAATATAATAAATACAGGGTCTGAACCCCTTAAATTGTATGCCATATATGCTCCACCAGAACACCCCCGTGGAACAGTTCATAAAACTAAGGCCGATGCAGAAGCCGATGAAAATAATTGCTAATAAATATAAAAACTAGGATAGAGATGCATCTCCATCCTAGTTTTTATATTTGACTTCAAATAATATATTTTGATAGAGGTTATCTTGTAAACAAATTATTGTTTCATTAACTGATTCAATCCATACTTCGATGTTAACATTTCAAGGTTATCAAATATCTTCTTTTCATCCCAGTTCCACCATTGAAGCTTTAACAGAAATTTAATCTCTTCATCTGTAAAACGGTTCTTAATATATTTAGCTGGATTACCACCATAAATTGTATATGGCTCAATATTTTTAGTTACTGTTGAATTAGCAGCAATGATAGCACCATCTCCCACTTTTACTCCAGGCATGATAGTTACATTTTGACCTATCCAAACATCATTACCGATTACTGTATCTCCTTTAAATGGTAACTGCTCTACTGTTGGGGTTACCTTTTCCCAACCATCTTCAAATATGTTAAAAGGGTATGTTGTAATTCCATCCATTTTGTGGTTTGCCCCATTCATTATAAACTTAACTCCTTCTGCTATTGCACAAAATTTCCCTATTATCAACTTATCTCCTAAAAATTCATAATGATGTTCTATATTATCGTAAAATTTCTCGGGGGATTTTTTATTGTCACTATAATAAGTATATTCTCCAATCTCAACATTAGGTCTTTTAGGCAAATTACTTATATAGCAAACTGTCTTTATGTTTCCATTGGGATACAATTTTTTCTTATCTGGTCCAATCATAAAATACTTGCTCCTTTCCTTATTTTCATATTTCTCTCACACCAAGTTTATACTTTTGAATAAAATAAAAAAACTTTCCTACTCTATAAAGTTTTGGAAAGTATATAAGTATCACAATATATATCTAGCACAAATTTACTATTCTAAAATACAAATAATTTAAAAATGCTGTATAAATACAAATTAAATATGACACATATTATAATCCTATCCAAAACTTTTATTAAGCAATTTAGAATAATTTAAAATAAAATATACCAATATCATTCTAACTTACTCATATAGATGTAAATTCTAAAACTGGATAAGATTATATGCTCATTTTAACTAATCACCTCATAATTTTTATTTTAACTACATTTAGATTATAAGTCTTTTTATGACTACAAGTCAAGGCGGTTTACTAATAGTTTTAAAACTATTAGTAAACTGCCCTTTTAATTAATGCCCTTTTTTCTTTTCTTTCTTTTTTTGTTGCTTTTTAAGAAACTTCAATCTTTTTTCTTCTTCTCTTTGTTTCTTTGATTTTTTCTTTTTTTCCAGTTTATTTGCCTCTCTTTGAAGTCTAATAGATTCTTGGGCTTTTGTAGAAACACCTTTGGCTTTAGTTATCTTTTTAATTTGTCTTTGAAGTCTTTTAGGATTAATCTTCTTATTTTTAGTTTTATCCATATTAATAGGTTTACTAAATTTAAGTTTACTGTAATTTTGTAAAACATACTCATAAACATCATAATCTTTTGGCTCTGGTCCAAAAACAACTCTAGATGTCATCAGTTTACCACTTTCTACTTTCTCAAATATGCCTACCCAAAAAGGTTCTTCAAAATAAATTGTTAACTTATTCAATTCAATCCCTCCTGTTATTTAAGTAGCTATACTTTGAGAATGGACAACCCCAGGAGGGCAGGTTACTGACAGATTATATCTGCATTCGGACTACCAACCGAATCGTGTTTTTATCTCGTGCTACTTTAATATAAAATATTTTATAATATATAGTTATAATGATAACATATATCAAGTTTTATTATTATCCTTGCATAAACTTATTTATATCTTTGTACATATTCATCTTTTAACATTGACATTAAATGAACATCATAATATTCGCCATTTTTTCTACAATTGTTTCTCAAAACCCCTTCATATTTAAATCCCAGTGATTGATATAAAAATGAAGCAGGATTCCCAGTATAATGATCAAGATACATTCTTTCAAGGTTCCATTCGTCAAAACAAAGCTTCATAATTGCCTCCATAGCTTGTCTACCATAGCCTTTATTTCTCATTGCTGGATCACCGATATAAATTCTGAATACTTCAACTTTCCAACCCTCAATTAAATCACCAAGTATAATTCTTCCAATGGGCTTTCCTGTATCCCTAAGGACTATAGTATACTGCCTCTTATTAGGATTATCATCATAATGGACATATGTACGCGCAACCGTTTCATAACTTTGATTTTCAGAAATACTAAAGAATTCATTTACCTCAGGTGTTAATTCCCATTTGTAGAAAATATCAATATCATCCCATGTAGAATTCCTAATGCTTAAATCTTTTGTTTTCATGTCATCCTCCCCTTTTACCTAATAAATTAAAACATCTTATTATATTTAAACTATTCCCATCTACTTTTATATACTAACACAAACAATCATTTTTATCATTCATATTAATTGAATTATAAAAAATCCCCTATCTACTTTAAATTTATAGTGCCCTTTCCATATCTGACATTACATATTTATTTAATTATAACTCTTTTAAACAAAAGGTTAACAGACAAAACATCTGTTAACCCTTATAATATAATTCTATTATCTATATAAAGTAGAATTACTTTTCCCTATATATCATAACAGTAACAACACCACTCTTATTTCTTGAAAAAGCTAGAATATTTTTAGTATATTCATCAATATAGTAATTGTCAGAAAATCCAGTCTGTCCCTCTTCAAATAATTTACTTAACTCTGTTTCAAGTTTATGACCATCAAATTGATATTTAATTATACCAGACTCATCAGGAATAACCTCTTGTACTGATTCTGGAATGAGTTCAGATTTTTCCAGCAAGGATTCGATATCCATTGGATTCATATCCTCAGTTTCTTGAGAAGGTGTGTGATAAGCAAATAGTGACTGAAGATAATTCTCAGCTTTATCAAAATCTCCTTTTAATGGGTCTATAGGTAAATCAAACAATATATTTACACCTTCATAATCAACATTAGGAATAATTTCACCAGTTTCTAAATCGTAATCATAAGCTTTGATATCGTAAAATGGATTAGAAATAACACCAAGATATAGTCCCCTATCTGCAAAAATTTCTAAGCCATCACATTCTACAATTCGGTACATTATTCCATCTTTCACAAAATCACTATAACCGCCATTCATTGTAATAATATTCACTTTACTTGGATCCTGACCTTTTATAAAATCTGGTTCAAATTTTTATCATTCAATTATACAAAAATAAAAAAGAGAGAATTTTATTGTATCAAATCCTCTCTTTTATAACATACCTACTTTGCCCAGTAGATATTAAAATTCATTTTGAAATTTTAACTAGCTCTATACATCTTCTAATGGAAAATATATGTGTACATAGTAGATAGGTCTTTCATCTACATCTTGTGACAAATAATAGACCTCATAATAGTTTCCTTTAAGGTTACACTTATTTTTATCACAATATGAGTCTACCTTTTCCATTACCTCATCTAGGTACATATTATCTGAAAATACATCCCCTATATAATTAAATCTAAGGGTGTTAACAAAATCTATCCTTTGTATTATATCACAATCACTGGACACTATATTTGCACAGTATACCTTTCCCTTATCCTGTGAATCAAAATCTTGTAATTGATTCATGTAACCTAAAAAAGAAGTTCTAGTCCAGAATTCATCTAACACATCACTTATATCAATGGGTCTATCCATATGAATATTTTCATCGTCAGTGGTAAAGTTTAAATCATTGCAGACATAAATAAAATCACCTTTCTTGTATTCAACTGCATTGGGATTCAACTTAAAACTCTCCAACCTTTTGTTAAATTCTTTAATATAGGCTATCTTCTTATCAATTAGTAACTTTTGCAATTCTAGACTTTCAACATGTTCTATATTAAAAGCTATCAAGTCGTTTAAGTTATTGTATTCTAACCAGTCTTTAATGCTATTAATAGAGACCTCCATCTCCCTTAACCTTGTCACACAGCTAAATTTCAATGTATCGTTTATATCATAATACCTATATCTATTGTTTTTTATAACTGTAGGGGTTACTAACCCTTCTTTGTCATAATATCTTACTGTATCAGAAGAAACATTATGAAACCTTGCCACATCTCCCGTTTTAAAATATTTGCCAAACATCTTATTACACCTTTCCCATCACGTATTTCTTTTAATTATATCATAAAAATACATATAATGAGATTAGAAACTCTATTTTTTATTATCATATGCATCTTTACTCATAGTCAGTAATAACTCACTATAGCTGGGATATGGATGTATCGCTTCTTGCAATCTATAGAACGGTATTTTAAAGGACTTTACTATTTGGAGTTCTCCTAGCATCTCACATGCCCTCTCACCTAAAATACTAGCTCCTAAAATATATCCTTGTTCATCACATAGCACTTTAGCCATACCTTGACTTTTTTGGTCTACAACCGCTCTATCTACATCACTATATTTATGTGTAAAGACTTGTATCTTGTTTCCAAATTGGGCCCTTGCTTCTTCTGTCATACCTGTTCTTGCAAGTTCAGGATGGGTAAAAGTACACCAAGAAGTATTGCTATAGTCTACTGTTCCTTTTGTCTGTGTAAATGCATTTTTCACTGCCTGTTTTGCTTGAACAGCCCCCATATGTGAAAATAAATAAGGACCTACGACATCTCCAACAGCATATATATTAGGGATATTTGTTTCAAAATAATCATCTACTTCGATTCCTTTTTTATTATGTTTTACCCCTATTTTTTCTAAATTGAAACCTTTCAAATTAGGTTTTCTCCCCAATGCAAGTAGGATTTTTTCTGCCTTTACTTCACTGGTATTTCCGTGTTTATCTATTATTAAATTGACACTGTTTTCTTCTTCTTTCACTTCTACACCCTTAGCAGATGTAAATACTTCTATACCTTCTTTTTCTAAAGTTTTTTGTATATCCAGTGCCATTTCCTTTTCTTCTCTCACCAATAAAGTTTCAGCCATTTCAACTATCTTCACATGCACACCTAATCTATTAAAGGCTTGTGCTAATTCAACCCCAATAGGCCCTCCACCTAAGACAATCATACTCTCTGGAAGGTCCTTTAATAGAAAAATATTTTCATTAGTTAGATAATTAACTTGATCTAATCCCTTAATTGGAGGAACTAAGGCTGATGTTCCTGTACAAATAAATATTTTATCTGCTTTGATTTCTTTTCCATCTACATCTAAGGTGTTAATATCTTTAAATTTAGCATATCCTTTTATATAGTGTACACCTGCTTCTTCTAACACTTCAACAGCCTCTGCCTGGTGGGCAGTATGAACTAATTGTCTAACCTTATTTAATATCTCTTTACCATCTATATTTACTTTTCCATATTTTTTAGCAGTGTGGATTTCATCTGCAATATTGATCAGTGCCTTACTAGGTATGCATCCTGACCAAGTACATTCTCCACCGGGTGCATTTTTTTCAATAAGTACTACTTTTTTCCCTAAACCAAGGGCCTCAAACGAAGCATTTAACCCTCCAGCACCGGCTCCTATAATAGCAATATCATATTTATTCATCAAAATCCCCCTCATCATCATTATTTATATTATACTTAAATTATAAACTATGAAGTAACTCAAGGGTCAATACCATATCTAATTAAAAAATTATAGAATTTATTTAATTGATTTGAGCTGCTTTAATAACCAGTCGTGTCGGTGGATGTGTCACATCAATAGGATCACAGGTAATCAAAGTTATTTCGCTTGTTCCAGAATATTCTAATACAGATATTTCTGTTTCATCTACAATATCCTTACTAAAAACACTGTAAATATATTTATTGTGTTCATGGTCTACTACAATAATTTCATCCCCAATTTCTATTTCATTTAGTCGATTAAAATGTCTTCCAAACGATCTACTTCTATGACCAGCTATAGCATAATTATTTCCTTTCCATGGTTTCCCGGTATTATTAATACTAGATACAGAAACATTTAAATGTTCCCTTGTAGCCCCAGCTATTATTGGCATAAAAAGATCTATTTTATCTATCTGTAGACTAGCTTCAACAGGCCATTTCATTTTGAGTTCTTTCCATTTTTCTTCTTGTTCTTTTTCAATTTTATCCTGAGGAATATTTATAAGTTCAGTAGATAAATCTTCCCTTTTTTCATCTATATTACGGATAATTGCCATACTCTCTAAATAGTCCTCCATAATTTCTTGTTGCTTTCTATCATAATAATAATTTTTTAAGCTTGGATAAGCTATTATCAAAACACCCGATATAATTAAAATAATAGATATTATATCTTTAATATGGTATCTCTTTTTTGTTTCTATCATAATTTTAACTTTAAATCTTCCTCCTTGTTTTAAAAAATATAGTAATGAACTTCCTTAATTTTCACTAAGGAAGCTCATTACTTATATAATATTTCTTTTATTATTACATCTTAGACTTGTTTATATTTCTCCTTTTTAGCTCTATACCTAAAGCGATTAAAAATGCTCCAATCAAATACATTGTAGAATGATTTTGTTCTCCTGTTTGAGGCAATGTTTCATCTCCTGCTCCAGGAGCCCTTCCTAAAGGAATATCCTCAACATCAATTTCGATAAACTTTTCTTCCTCCGTTCCATCTGGATATTTGATTTTGATAGTGGACTTATCTTTTCCTACAAAACCAGGATTTGGTGTATAAGTCCATTTCCCTTTTTCATCAATGGTTACTTTCCCATTTTCAGGAGGTGTCCCTAGTTCTGGATTGCTATCTTCTGGAACATCCAACTCTCCATCTACTGATGTGTCTTCTTCTATTACAGGCTCTTCTGGGTCTGGGTTAGGATCTAATTCTGGATCTACATCTGGTTCTGGGTCTGGTTCCGGGCCTGGTTCTGAATCAGGTTTTGGATCTGGATCTGGGTCCTTGCTTCCTCCCCCTCCTGAATTACGTTTTTTAGCATTTTCTCTTTGTATTTCATATATTACAGGGGTTTGTTTATCGATATTCACCGTAAAATCTGTTGAATCTAATCGATACCTATTAGGCGCTTTTGTTTCTTTTATTGTGTACTCTCCAAAAACTAATCCTTCTATCTTAGCTAACCCATCATCATTTGTTACAATTTCACCAATTATTTTACCCTCTTCATTCTTCACTTCAAAAACGGCTCCTGACAATGCCTTGTCAGTATTTCTTTTATCTATTTTTTTAATAACTAAGGTACGAAGTGGATGGTTTTCTATTGTAACTGTAGTGCCTTCATCAGTCTTTATTTCCACTGTTTCCTCTACGTAGAGTTCATGATATCCTTCTGGAATATCCATCTCCTTTACTGTATATATACCTGTTTCTAGATTATCCACATTGGCTATTCCCTTTTCATCCGTTATAAATTTCTTTATTAAGTCATCATCTTTATTATATATTCCAAACTCTACTCCAACTAATCCTTCTCCAGACCACGCATCTAGTTTATTAATTACTAATGTCCCTACAGGTATTTTTTTATTTTCAACTTGTAACTCTACAGTCATTCCATTATCAGTGATTGTAACATTGTAATCCTTATTATTAATATAGTAGCCTTCTGGTGCCTTTACTTCTCGAAGAATATACTCACCATATACCAAATCATCTATTTGTGCTACGCCATCTTTGTTCGTTTCAATAGTATCTACATATAATTCTCCCGAATCCGTTACCTTAAAAATTTTAAATTCTGCATTTTGAAGCTTTTTACTTGTATTTTTTCCATCTGTCTTTATAATCTTCAACTTTCCCTTTATGCTGCTATTCTCTAATTCATATAGAGCTTCTGAACTACTTCCTTCGGGCTGAGCATATACAGTTTCACCATTCTCTAAAATATTTGCTTTAAGCATTACACTGGTTTTTAAATACCCCTCTGCAGGTGTCTTCTCTTTAATAACATATCTACCATATGCTACATCCTTAAAGCTTACCGTACCTTGTGCACTACTAGTATCTTCTGCAATAGGAATATCTGTATTTGATTCTTCAAAAAGCTCAAATATTGCTCCTTTTATAGGGTCTTTCGTATCCTTATCTATTTTTTTGAATTCAATATTACCTTTAACCATTTCATTTTTCATACTATAAGCAATATCTTTTTCTTCACTAGATAGAGTGAATTTATATTCTGCATTTTCATCAACCACATATCCCTCTGGTGCTTCTATCTCTTTGATAATATAGGGAATTCCAAATTTTAATTTATCAAATACAACTATACCAGCTTGATCTGTAGACTTAATATCTCCCATAGCATCTCCAAATCTATTGAAAAGCTGAAATTTAGCATTCTCAAGTTTAACTTCATGGTTATCTTTATCTACCTTTGTCAATGTCAAACTTCCATTCCTTCCACTTGCACCTCCACCAACTTCTTGCACTTCTACTGTAATCTTCTTAGAATCCCCTGTTTCGTCACCATGACTCCCTTGGAAACTTATACTATTGCTAAAGGTAGCATTTTTATGTGTGCTGGCAATATCTGTTTGAAACTTTAGTAGATATGCATTTGTAATTGTCTTCTCAAAATGGAATTTAAATAATCTTGTATTATTATTGTATTCAATATTATCTCTAGTTAACTCCACTTCATTACCCTTTGTATGGGAACCATCTGAATCTATATTAAGTTCAAACAATTGCACCGTTGCTGTATCAAGACTAAGGCCTTCCTGTAGTGTATCCTCCAAAATAGGATTATCTATCTCCAATTGATTCTTATTGACAATAACATTCCACTCAATAAAAGAATCTCCCTTCTCATATTCTCCCGTCTTACTTACCACTACACGATTAATCTCTTGTGTACCTTTGCTTTCAACATTATCTGGAATATCATCTCCATATAATTTCACAGTATTCTCTATATTAATTGGCCCATTTGTCTCAAATATAGAAAGATTTGTTATTTTTGTCTTGAAAGTTATTATTTGTTTCGTATTGATTGTAGTAGGAAACTCATATTTGAGTAACTTAGAATTTTTATTATATGTGTAGCTCCCCTTACTACCATCTTCTGGTACAACATCTCCATTGATTGTAACAGAGTCTTCTACAAATGCTTGCCCATCTGGAACAACATCTTCAATATAAGCATTATTCATCCCCATATTGTTTTGGTTAACTAAAATTTCCCAAGTTACAATTCTGTCTACATAACAATAGTCTATTCCAGTTTTTTCAATAACTTTACTTCTATAGGTTTTACTGGCTGTGTCAGTAGTTTCTGGAATATTGTCACCTTTCAATGTTACTTCATTAGTAAAGGCTTTACTTCCATTTACAGCATATACTTTATTATCTAACACCTTAGTTCTAAACCTTAAAGTATAGATATCATTAATCTTATTATCTGTTTCTTTCCCAGTAAAATCATAGATAAATGTGTTATTCCCTTTATCATAAGAGAGTCCATCGGTAGTTTTTATGCCATTTACTGTAAAAGAATCTTCCACATATTTAAGCCCATCTGGTATTATATCTGTAACCACAGGATTCTCTATCTCTATCTTATTACGATTTATAACAATTGCCCACTCAATCTCATGGCTAGAAGGATAATGATTTAATCCCATTTTGCTAATTACTTCAGTATCTGCCCTTACTCCTATTCCCACCGAAGCATCCCCGGGAATACCGGTTCCAATAAATGTAGCTGTATTTGTATAAACTTTTGCCGTATTAGATTTATAGGCATCGGGGTCCGTTACATCTGTAATATATGTAAATTTATGGGGCTCATTTAATTCTGCTGCAAATGTATAGTTAAGCTTCTTTTCCACATCATCGTAGGTTAAGGGTCCGCCTATTGATATTGGATTATTATCTAATTTAATACTGTTTTTGTCTAAGGTCAATCCATCAGGAATTATGTCCTCAATTTTAGCCCCTGCAGGTATATTAAAATAATTATTATTTATAGTTACAATCCATTCAATCTTTTTTGTCTCCCTATTGTGTTTACCTACTTTGCTTATAAAATCTGACTTAATCTGTCTAGTAGATGTATCCTCTTGCTCTTTAACATCTCCACTTTCTATATCCTTATACTTCACATTAGCCCTATTATTAAAGGATATTGATTCCCCTTCTGAAGTAAAAGCTGTTATATCTGGCTTTGTTTTAAATTTAATAGTATAGACCTCATTGGAATTTGTATTAATAGTGTACTTAAATGTAATTTTAAGTTCTCTATTCTCTCCACTGGGTTCAGTGACTATAACCTCATTATCTTTATCCCATCCATCTATATTGGCATCCATATTAAAGGAACCAGACACATACTCTTGATTATTTTCTATTAAATCTGTGATTATAACATCTTCTATAGGTAGATTAGAAGTTGGAGAACTGCCGGGCTCAACCTCTATAGTCCAGGTAATTTCATTGTCCTTTGCACTATAGCTGTTGGTTTTACTAATATTCACTTTAGTTTCTTCAGGTACAGTCTCAAATTCAACCTTTATTTCACAAGTACTTTCCCCATTTAAATCAAAAACAATATTTGTCTCTCCTTCATTTCCAATTTTAGAACTTTCAAACCGTCTTTCTACCCAAAATTTTCCTTTTATGTCTCCCAACCCTTGTTGTTCTACATAATCTGTAAAAACTACTTTTACTGTATTATCAACATAAAAGTTTGCATAGGCTATGGTATTACCATCTTGGTCATTTAATGGATGATTTAGAAAATCCTTATTAATTTTTTGTATTTCTTCTGGTACCGTGATAGTAAAATCTTCATCCTCTTTTAAATCCATGGTATTAGGTATTTCAAAATAATAAGTAATCCTTAACTCTGAATCCTTTGACACTGGCTCTGGCAATGGATTCCCCTCTGTATCTGTTAATTTTATTTCTCTAATAAAATATACAGATTCTGATACTGTAGGTTCATCTCTAGAACCATAAATTGCTTCTGTAACTGTTTGATTATTGGCATACGCAAAAAAATCCTGGGGCAAAATACCAATAAGTATATTTAGCATAAATACTAACATAAACATTATACTAATTTTTTTATTTCTATTATTTTTGTTAAACATCATATTTTTTTATTTCTCTCCTTCTTTAAGTTAAGCTTTCTTTTATTTAAGTTTTTAAAATATCATCTTTTCTTAATTGATAATTCTATCATCACCTCTTTAAACTTTTTTGAAACTATTAAACTTCATTTAATAAAAAACACCCTAGACTATACCCTATACCCCCTTATTTAATTTATTAGCTCTCTTTTTAAATAGCCCCTTACCAAATCTAAATCAACTTTGTTGTATTTTTTTGGATAAATTACTGTACATTATATATATTAGCAAAGAATAAAATAATTACTATGGAACAATTGTTCATACATTCCTTATAAAATTACATACTAAAAAAAGACATACTTTGTTTAACAAAGAACGTCTTTTAATTAATTCAAATCATATTTTTCCTTAAATTTATAAATAATTTCCCAATTTATTCTATCATCCTTAGCCATTATATTAAACATATCTTGCATTACAATATAGTAAGCATCCGTTGGTTTATATTTAATCAGCAACAAATATAATACTTTTTCAAAGTACGAAAATGCATTATCATAATCCCCAATTTTATAATAAGAAAATGCTAAAAAACTATATGCAATACTAATTCTACCATATGAGTTAATTCTATTTTGATACTGTACAAGTTCATTTCCTTCATAAATTGCCTTATCTAACTTCCCTGACAAATAATATAATGTTATCAAATTAAGTCTAACTGTAACAATATAATGACTGTATTTTTCAATTTTATACTTATTACGAACTATATCATATGCTAATAATACAGCATACTCAGCATTTACTAAATCACCTATAATCTGATAGCATGTTGATAGCAATGAATATAAATTTGAGCCATAAATATTATTTAAATACTTTTTATCAGTTTTTTGCAATATGTGATTAATGGAATTTATTACTTCTTCATACTTTTCTTCCTTAAAAACCATGTATGCCAATCTATTTACTTCCAATTCATAAATCCATGGTTTATGATAGAAATCTGGTAATTTTTTTGCTTCATCTACAATATTCTTTAGTGTATCAAAATCAGATTCCCTTTGACATATCCTAAATTTTTTTAATACTTCATATACTTTTATAGGATTGATACAATCAAGATATTGGTAATAATCAAATAAGTCTATTCCTAGTCGGTCACTAATCATTGTTAACATATTTACTGATGGTGTGCGTTCACCTTTTTCAATCAAGTAAATATACTTTTGTGAGCAAATATTATCTGATAAATCTTTACGACTCATTCCTAACTTGTTCCGATGCACTTTAATAACATTACCTATATGACTCATGTTTATATCTCCTATCATTTTGATAGTACTATATATACCCTTTATGATGCTTAATATAGCATTGTGGTGTTTTTTCCACATATTTTTTAAACATGTCCTATTTCTTGCTTGTACTATATTGTATTTTAAAAATTTAAGAACACATTAGATATTTCTATTATCTTCACTAATATCAATTTGATATTTAATCTTATCATCGTATTTATCAACATATATATTATTATTTTCATCAATTGTGGAATAATATATTTCATCAATACGATTGACCTTAAATGGTTTCAACATATTCATCAAATCTTTTCCAGTAAGTTTCCTTTCTCTAAGATTTTCATAAATAATCTGTCCTCCAATTATTACTTCTGTTGGAATTGATTCGCTATTACTTGAAATACCTAGGTCTTCGCAAGTAACAGACCTCTTTTCCGCTTTTTTTATGACATTTAATTTCCCATTAATTTCTAATAATCCATATTTTACATATTCTGGGTTAAAAACATCTTTATCTCTCAATAGAAGGCTCAATTCATCTATACTATATCGTACCTTTTTTAAATTATTTTCAAGTATTTTTCCATCTTGAATCACCAATACAGGTTCTCCTTCAACTACTTTTCTGAATTCTCTTTTTTTTAGAGATATATATGAAACTAAACCAGTTAAAACTCCAAATAATAGCAATCCTACAAAATGTTGATATGTATTTTGATTCATATCTGTAGCAAGGGTAGCTGCAATTGATCCAAATGTTATTCCATTAATATATTCAAAAAAAGTAAGTTGAGCTACTTGTTGCCTACCTAAAATACGAGTTATAAATAAAATAGTAAAGAATGCTAAAAATGTTTGTATAATAATTTCTAGAAACAATTTCATTTCATTACCTCCAAAAAACAAATTTGTATTTATTTTTTACTAAATTGAGAATACTATACTTAAAACTATATGAGAGGTGTATAACTTGAATTTAATCTATGAAGGCATTTTTACAATAATATTTATAATAATTGGATTTATAGTTTTATATATACTGTCAAAAAATGAATATATTTAATGATATTAACATAAAAAATTCTCCTTTCTAGCTTTAATCTTATTTTGATTATTGCTAAAAAAGAGAATTTTTCTTTTAAATAGATATTACTTAAAATACTTTCTTATATTATTCTTCTACGTATAGTTCTAATTGACACTTCGTGTTCACCTAAAATTCCATGAATAGATTTACTATCCTCTATTAGACTATCCAATTTTTCATTTGTTTCTTGTCTAAATTCTGTTAAATCAACTGTTTGTTCAACTACAGCCTTTAAATCTTTCCTAATTTGTTCTTGTCCTATCTCTAGTCTTTCCTGTCTCTCTTCTAATTTCCTTTGCCCTATCTCTAGTCGCTCCTGTCTCTCTTCTAATTTCCTTTGCCCTATCTCTAGTCGCTCCTGTCTCTCTTCTAATTTCCTTTGCCCTATCTCTAGTCTTTCTTGTCTCTCTTCTAATTTCTTTTGCCCTATCTCTAGTCTTTCTTGTCTTCCTTCTAATTTCCTCTGTCCCATCTCTAACCGTTCTTGTCTTCCTTCTAGTCTCTTTTGTCCTTCCTTTAAACTTCCCAATTCTTCTAACACTATCTTTTGGAATTCTTCGTTGGTCATTTCAATCCCTCCGATTATATCTCTATACTAAGTATTATATCATAAAGTATATTTAGATATGGTAGGTATTATTATCAATCTTTATCAAAAAACAATGATTTTATGACAGCAAAATACTCTCGTATATATTGCTGAATAATACTAGATGGTGGAGTTTTAGCAGGCAATCCATAAGGTGTCATACCTAGTCTTTTAGCTAAAAACTTTGCCCTAAATATATGATACTTATTAGTGGCAATCAAAATTTTTACATTTTCTTTATCATCCAATAGCCTTATTTTTTCTAAACTAAATTTCAAGTTTTCAAAAGTAGAAGTAGATTTATCTTCAATAATTATCCTATTTTTATTTATTCCATTATTAATTAAATATTTTTCCATTGCATTTGCTTCTGGTATGTCTTCATCTGGTCCTTGTCCCCCCGATACTATTACTCTAACATTCTTATTCTTACTTAAATAATCTTTAGTAACTTTAAGTCTTTCTAATAAGGCAGGTGAAGGTTCTGACCCATAAAGTCTAGCGCCTAGTACTATAACATAATCAACTTCTTCTGTTGTTTTTTCATTTCCATCAACAATTATTAGTCCTTCAATAATTAAAAAAGACGCCAATACCATCAATACTAAAACAATTAGTAATCTAAATATTATTTTTTTCATCTGTTCTTCCATCTCTCTCCCATTTCTTTTTTAGATTTGATACTATATTAACATGAAATAGGATAATTAAATATATTACTAGGAAATTGTAATCTTATTGTAAATTAATAATCATTGAAATTTATAACCTTTTGTAATCAATCACTTTTTATCATTATTTCTCTTGATTTCAATAATAGGTTTTCTTAACAAGATATTACCAAATGCTGTTTTATCAAAGGGAATTAAGGGCCAGGTATATCTTTGCCCATTGATGTTTTTAGTAGTTACAAACATTATACTTATTAATATAATCCCTCCTATAAACCCATATATATTAAATAAACCGGTCAATAATAACAATAGTAATCTAAACATCCTAATTGCCATTGAAAACTCTATACTAGGTGTGATAAATGTCCCCACACTTACTATAACCATATATAAAATAGTTTCAGGTACTAACCACCCTACTTTAATAGCTAGTTCTCCAATTAATAGACCTCCAATAATACTTAGTGATGTAGACAATGTATTGGGAGTATGGATAGATGCAAGGCGTAAACCATCAAGCCCAATTTCTAATATTACAAATTGAATAAATATGGGAATTAGTGTTTCCTCTTTAGGTCCTAAAAATGTAAAAGCTTCAGGTAATAATTCATTATTAGTTACTAATAAAAACCATAGAGGGCTTAATATTAATGAAAAACACATAAATAAGTATCTCACCCATCTAAGATAGGTTCCCACAGATGGATTTTGATAATAATCCTCTGCATGTTGTGTGAAATGAAACATTGTTACTGGTACTATTAACGCACTTGGTGATGTATCTACAATTATTGCAATATGTCCTTCGAGCAAATGAGCTGAAACCACATCTGGTCTTTCAGAAAACCTAGCTTGTGGTATTGGATTATACCATTTTTTCTTTATTAGTAGTTCTTCTAGGGATTTTTCACCCATTACTAGAGCATCTACATCTATTTCATTTAATTTTTTCTTGATTATATTTAACAGATTTTTATCCACTATATCATCTATATATGATATGACAATATCACTTTTAGTGCGTTTTCCAACAGAATACATCTCAAAAATTAAATTCTCATCTCTAATTCTTCGTCTTATTAATGCAGTATTAAATATTATTGTTTCTACTAAACCATCTCTTGAACCTCTCGTCACCTTTTCTAAGTCAGGTTCTTCAGGACCCCTTGCAGGGTACGTTCTAGCATCTATTATAATACCTTTATTTTCACCGTCTATTACTAAGCCGACTGCTCCAGACAGCACTGCATTTTGAAGCTGATCCAAATCTTCAAATAAATCTACCTCAATATAAGATATATTTTTATCTATAAACTCCTTAACAGATTGTATATTCATATCTTCTTTTTTTAATTCTTGAAGATGTAATAATAACCAAAGCATTATATCATCTTTTGCAAAACCATCTATAAATACTAAATATGCCTTCTTATCTCCAAATACCAAGTCACGGTCTATAATGTCAAAACTTTTTTCTATTGGGAGTATATTATTTATTGCCTTTTTATTCTCTTCTAATTTCTGTGAAAGTTTCATATTAACACTCCAATGTCGTAAATTAATATATTTCTAGTTTATTTTTATCAACATTGGATTTTTTTATGCCTTGTATTTAGCCTATTCCAACCTTCTATAGTATTCTTTAAAATAATCCTTACTATTTTTGTATAGATATCGTAAACTCTTTGCCAACTTGATTCCAGTCTCCACTCATTCTTCCACTTTTTTCAGGAAGTTTTGCAGCATATGGAGTTAATGTAACAGATGTAATTTCATTGGATAAATCACCATATATATTTTCATATTTAAATACTATATCTTCTCCAGATTTACTTTCTAAGAAAAATACAACTTCATTTCCTAAATTATCAACTCCCCTTAAATCAATTTGATAAGCATCTGTAGACTTCCCTTTTACTTTTCCAAATATCTTTTGATTTACAGGATTTAATCTAAATTCTTCTAGGCTATAGCTTTGTTCATCTATATCAAATGAGTGCTCTATTGGTAACACATAGGTGTTTTCCGTTAATTCTTCACCATTTGCAGCAAACTCAAATTTCCATCTTCCTTTTATATTTTCCTCAGCATCTCCTATATAATAATTAAAATCACTTAATTCTATCTTGATGTCTACATTTTCTTTGGTATCAATTCCCTTAATGCCTACGCAATCAGTCTGTAAAAATAGAGTATTAGAATCATCGATTACCCTACGCATTCCAGTTGTTCCATAATTCGTTAGTCTTTTGCCATTGATAAATATTTCAGAGTCGAATCTAAAACCATCTACACGTTTATCAGTATTCACGATCGTAGAAAAAATTAGCTCATCTTTATCTATGATTACATCAGTTAATTTAACTTCTATTCCTTTATCCTGAACTGTTTGATTGACTACATTTGCATAAGGTTCAATATTTGTTTTGATGCCAAGTGCCTTTCCTATAGAATAATACATCTCTGAAATTTTTGATTCCGCAGCAGCATAGACATTTTTTCCAATATTTGTTTGGCCAACAACACTTATAGTCAATATTAAAGCAGCTGCAATGATTCCAAACTTTTTAAGATTTATTTTTTTCCTTATATTCTTTTTAAAATTGTCTTTTAATTTTTGCTTCTCCATATCACTTAATTCCTCCTCTTCATAATCTTCAATATTTACTTCTACTTGATTTAAAAGTTCATAAATATTTTTAGATTCCTTCATTTTTAGAACCTCCTCGTATAATATAGTTAGAACATTTGATAGAAATTAAATCTATTTTCAAGCAAACATTCTTATAAAATTTCAAATTAATATTCATATACTTAGTAAAGCTTTTCTTTATAAACATCATTTCTTTAAATATTGTTTCTATCATAAATCTTTAGCAGGAAACTCAGCAAATTAATGCTATGTTATCATGCTGATTCATAATATAATATCTCCTGAATAGAGGTTAGACGTACACCTCCTGGATGGTTTTTATAAACCGATATCCGTGAAAAAGCGTGTCATTCCATCAGTGAGATTCTATGTTTTAGCTGGTTGGGTTTCCTTCTAGGAATTACCC
>NZ_JHVL01000043.1 GCF_000620125.1 Clostridiisalibacter paucivorans DSM 22131
CTACCAACTAGCTAATGGGACGCGGGACCATCCTATACCACCTGAGTTTTGACCCATGCATCATGCGATGCTAAGGTTTCATGGGGTATTAATCCCGGTTTCCCGAGGCTATCCCTCTGTACAGGGCAGGTTTCCCACGCGTTACTCACCCGTCCGCCGCTTTCCACTTCCAAATTCACCCGAAGGATCTTTCAAAAGCTTCACGCTCGACTTGCATGTGTTAGGCGCGCCGCCAGCGTTCGTCCTGAGCCAGGATCAAACTCTCAAAATAAAATTTGTCTGACTCATGCACTGTTCAATTTTCAAAGACCAACTTTCATTTGTTTTGGCTGTCTATCGCAGCCGACTCTTAATATACTAGCACATATTATACCCTATGTCAACACTTTTTATATATTTTTTATGCGTATGTTCTTTTTAGTTCTTTTCTGAATTTTTCTATAATCTTTTTCTCTATCCTCGAAACGGTCATTTGAGACATTCCTATATCTTGGGCTATGGAAACCTGAGTCTTTCTTTTAAAATATCTATCTTTTAAAATTTTCCTCTCCAAATCGTCTAACTTATCTATTGCCTTCAATAAAAAATCCCTATTTTCTATTTTTGAAAAATATTCATCATCTTCTCCTATTAATGCTGCTAAATTTATATCTTTATCTTCACTATCAGAGTCATAAGATGAATCTAATGAATGAGGAGTATATACTTTACTTGCTTCCATTGCCTCTAAAACTTCTTCTTCTGTAGAATTTAAATAACTTGCTATTTCTAAAACATTGGGTGTTCTTTGTAAATCTTGACTTAAAGTTATTTTAGCATTATTAATTTTTTTTGAAAGTTCCTGTATCCTACGGGGAACCCTAATAGACCATCCTTTATCTCTAAAGTATTTTTTAATTTCTCCTATTATTGTAGGGGTAGCAAAGCTTGAAAACTCATAACCTTTACTTATGTCATACCTATCTATGGCATATATAAGACCTAAGCAAGCAACTTGATATATGTCATCATACTCTATGCCCCTATTAGCATATTTTTTAGACAATATCTCTGCTATATATAGATTTCTATTTATCAATTCATCTCTTATCTTTATATCCCTATCTACAGCATATATTTTAAATAATGCTTTAGTTTCAATATCCTCTAAATTATTCAACTCCCAGCTAATATCTTTTTTATTATTCATTTCTGTAGCCATTCTCAACTACTCCTATCTCTTTTGTCATTATAATCTTATTAATCCCCTCTTCATTCATACAATCTACATCATCCATAAGGGTTTTTATTATAAATAGACCTAATTCTTTATCCTTCATTTCTTCTATTGAACTAGAATTAATCTCCTTATCACACTTATTCTTTTCTGAATCATCTATTTTTATAGTAAGCTTGTCCTTATATAATAAAAATTCTACCTCTATATCTATATCTTCTTTTGTATTATCCATAATAATATTACTACATGCTTCTCCTATAGCTACCTTTATGTCATCTATTTCTTCTATATTAAATCCCATTCTACTAGCTATGGAAGATGCTGTAAGTCTAACAACGCTGACATATTCAGGTTTGACAGGTATTATCATTTTTATACTATCTTTAAGCATTTTTGCCCTCACTCCTTACTCCTTAATTATAAATACATTATTAAGACCTGTAATACTAAATAATTTTTTTATGTTTGCTTTCATATTCTTTATTATTATATTCTCATCTTTTTCTTTAAGTTTTTTTAATCCACTTATTAATACTCCTAATCCAGTGCTATCTATATATTCTAATCTTTCTCCATCAATAACTATACTTATAGTCTTTTCTTTTATTATATCTAACAATATGTCTTTAAACTCTGGTGCAGTATATATATCTATTTCTCCTACTGGTTTTAAAATCCACATGTTTTTATTTTCATCATATTTTTTATCTACTGTTAAAGCCATTTAAATACACCCCCGATATTTTTTATTATATTTTAATAATATAATAAATTGTCTATAATGTAAACTTGTACAGTTGTTAAAAGAATATAAAATAAAAGTTAGTAGTGAATGGTTAATAGTAAGTAGTCTAATAATGAAATCCATAGAATTTCCACCATCAACTACGAACTACTAGCTACTAACTACTAACTATATTTATACCTTTGTTATTAGTTTTGACAACTTTATAGGTCTTTTTTATTCATCTTCTTCTGGAACTATTTTGGCTATAGCCATTACTTTGTCATCTTTTTCTACTTTCATTAATGTAACTCCTTGAGTTACTCTGCCCATTTGAGATATACCTGATACATTTAATCTTATTATTATACCTGATCTGCTTATCATCATTATTTCATCATCTTCTTCTACTATTTTTGCATTTACTAATTTTCCAGTATGAGATTTTATATGGTATGTTTTTATACCCTTTCCTCCTCTTGTCTGGCATCTATATTCATCTAGAGGTGTCCTCTTTCCATACCCTTTTTCACTTATAACTAAAAGATAACTACCTTCTTCAACTAGATTCATAGATACCACACCATCTCCATTATTTAAACTTATGGCCTTTACTCCCATTGCAGTTCTGCCCATATTTCTGACATCATTTTCATTAAATCTTATAGCCATCCCTTGAGCAGTTACTATTATTACTTCACTATCTCCCGTAGTCTTCTTAACACTTATTAATTCATCTTCTTCTCTTAAGTTTATAGCTATAAGTCCTGTTTTTCTTATTGCTTCATAACTTTCTAAATTTGTTTTCTTGATTGTTCCATGTTTAGTAGCAAATATCAAGAATCCTTCATCACTAAATTCTTTTATTGGAATTACAGCTGTTATTTTTTCATTATTTTCTAACTGAAGAAGATTTACTATGGCTGTACCCTTAGCCTGTCTTTTGGCCTCAGGTATTTCAAAGGCCCTAATAGTATATACTTTACCCTTATTAGTAAAGAACAATAAATGATCATGGGTTGAAGTTATAAATAAATCCTCAACAAAGTCCTCATCTCTTGTACTCATTCCCGATATACCTCTTCCGCCCCTTCTTTGTATCTTATAAGTATCTTCAGGTAGTCTTTTTATATATCCAAAATGGGTTAAAGTTATTACTGTGTTCTCTTCCTCTATCATATCTTCTATATTTATTTCTTCTACAGATGCTTTTATTTCTGTTCTTCTCTCATCCCCATATTTTGTTCTTATATCTATTAATTCATTTTTAATTATTTCATATATTAATCTTTCATTGGCCAATATTTCCCTATATTTATTTATTAACTTTATTAAATTATTATATTCATCTTCTATTTTTTCTCTTTCTAATCCTGTAAGTTTTTGTAACCTCATATCTAATATAGCTTGTGCTTGTTTTTCCGTAAGACCAAATTGTCCCATCAGTCCTTCTTTTGCCTGTTGTACAGTATTAGATTTTCTTATCAAACTAATAACAGCATCTATATTATCCAATGCTATCTTTAATCCTTCAAGTATATGAGCCCTTTCTTCTGCTTTGTTCAAATCGTATTGAGTTCTTCTAACTATTACCTCTTTTTGATGATCTAAATAATATCTCATTAATTGCTTTAGATTCAATAATCTTGGTTCATCATCTACCAAGGCTATCATAATTATGCTAAATGTATCTTGCATTTGAGTATGTTTATATAAATTGTTTAACACTATATTAGGATTTGCATCTCTTTTTAAATCTATAACTATCCGCATTCCATTTCTATCTGATTCATCCCTTAAATCAGATATGCCTTCTAGCTTTTTATCCCTTACCAATTGTGCTATTTTCTCTATAAGTCTAGCCTTGTTTACCTGATATGGTATTTCATTTACTATTATTCTAGATTTATTATTTGAAATCTGTTCTATAGTAGTTTTAGCTCTTACCTTTACCTTTCCTCTACCTGTTCTATATGCATTTTTTATGGCATCTTTACCTGTTATTATAGCCCCTGTTGGGAAATCTGGTCCCTTTACTTTACTCAATAAATCGTCTATGGTAACATCTGGATTTTCTATCATTAATACTATTCCATCTATTATCTCTTTTAGATTATGGGGTGGTATAGATGTAGCCATACCAACCGCTATACCTGAAGAACCATTTACTAATAGGTTTGGAAATCTACTGGGAAGAACCTTTGGTTCATTTAATGTCTCATCAAAATTTGGCCGATAGTCTACTGTATCCTTACTTATATCTCTTAACATTTCTATTGTAATCTTAGCCATTCTAGCCTCAGTATAACGCATAGCTGCTGCACTATCACCATCTACTGAACCAAAGTTTCCATGACCATCTACTAATGGATATCTAGTAGAAAAATTCTGTGCTAACCTAACCATAGCATCATATACAGCACTATCACCATGGGGATGATACTTACCTAACACATCTCCAACTATACGAGCAGATTTTCTATGAGGTTTTTCTGGACTAAGTCCCAGCTCATTCATAGCATAAAGTATCCTTCTATGGACAGGTTTTAATCCATCTCTTACATCTGGTAATGCTCTACTTACTATTACACTCATAGCATAATCAAGATATGATTTTTTCATCTCTTTTTCTATGTCTATGGTCATAATATTATGTTCATTGTTATTCATCTATATCCTCCTCACAGATAGGTTATCTAAATATCAAGATTCTGTACATTTCTAGCATTTTCTTCTATAAACTCTTTCCTTGGTTTTACTTTGTCTCCCATAAGTGTAGTAAATATTTCATCTGCTGCTATTGCATCCTCTGCCGTTACTTGAAGTAACATTCTGCCTTCTGGATTCATAGTAGTCTCCCATAGCTGCTCAGGGTCCATCTCTCCAAGACCTTTATATCTCTGTATAGAATATCCACTTCTACCCAATTCACTTAGCAATTTATCCAATTCTTTATCACTATAAGCATAATGTTCTGCCCTTCCTTTTTTCACTTTATAAAGTGGCGGTTGAGCTATATATATATGACCATTTTCTACTAGTGGCTTCATATATCTATAGAAGAATGTCAATAGTAAAGTTCTTATATGGGCTCCGTCTACATCGGCATCGGTCATTATTACTATCTTCCCATATCTAATTTTACTTATATCAAATTCATCTCCTATTCCACATCCAAATGCTGTTATCATAGCTTTTATCTCTTCGAAATTTAGTATTCTATCTAATCTTGCCTTTTCTACATTCATTATCTTTCCCTTTAATGGTAATATAGCCTGGATCCTTCTATCTCTTCCTTGTTTTGCTGATCCGCCGGCTGAATCCCCTTCGACTATAAATATCTCTGATTTATCTGCATCCCTTTCAGAACAGTCTGCTAATTTCCCTGGGAGAGAAGAATTTTCAAGAACACTTTTTCTTCTAGTTAGATCTCTGGCCTTTCTAGCTGCCTCTCTAGCTCTAGCTGCTCTTATGGCCTTATCTAATATAATTTTTGAATCTTTGGGGTTTTCTTCCAAAAATGCAATCAATGCATCAGAGATTATACTGTCTACTATGCCCCTCATTTCACTATTTCCTAATTTAGTTTTTGTTTGGCCCTCAAATTGAGGATCTGCTAATTTTACTGATAATACTGCGGTAAGGCCTTCCCTGATATCTTCACCACTTAAATTATTATCTTTTTCCTTTAATATTTGATTCTTTCTAGCATAATCATTTATAACTCTAGTCACCGCACTTTTAAATCCACTTAGATGAGTTCCACCTTCATGGGTATTTATATTATTTGCAAAGGCATATATATTTTCACTATATGCACTGGTATATTGCATAGCCACCTCTACAACTGAATTATCTCTTTCACCTTCATAATATATTACGTTTTTGTGTATTGCATCTTTATTTCTATTCAGATGTTTTACAAAAGCCTTTATTCCTCCTTCATAATGGAACTCTTCTCTTTTACCTATCCCTTTATCTTCTATATTTATCTTTATACCTTTATTTAAAAATGCCATTTCTCTAAGTCTATGCTCTAATGTATTAAAATCAAAATCAATTTCTTCAAAAATCTCTTTATCTGGTTTAAATGTTATTATTGTACCACTATTATCAGATTTTCCAACTATTTCTAATTCAGTTTTAGGGACTCCTCTTTCATACTTTTGAACATATATATTTCCATTTCTTATTACTTTAGCCTCTAAGTATTCAGACAAAGCATTTACGACAGAAACACCTACTCCATGTAATCCTCCAGATACTTTATAGGCACTATTATCAAATTTACCTCCAGCATGAAGTACAGTCAATACTGTTTCCACAGTGGATTTACCTGTTTTAGGATGTTTTTCTACGGGAATTCCGCTACCGTTATCTGAAACCGTTACTGAACCATTTTCATTTATAATTACCTCAATAGTATCACATACTCCAGCTAAGGCCTCATCTATACTATTATCTACAACTTCATAAACCAAGTGGTGTAGTCCCTTAGGACCAGTACTTCCAATATACATTCCAGGTCTTTTCCTTACAGGTTCTAACCCTTCCAGTACTTGTATTTGCTCTGCACCATAACTTCTCATATTGTTCTCTACTGACATTCATCTTCCTCCAATCAATATTTAAATTATCATTTGGATATTTTCAAAAATACATATTAAATTTCTAAATATTTTATAGTTTCTTATATAATTAAAATTAAATACTGTTTATTTAAAAGTATAATGTTCTCAATATATTATATATTTTCAATAAACTCAGCCCTCTTAAAGAGAGTTGTGGAGGATATATGGGAACTATATATTTTACTTTTCCTTATTTCTTCGCCTGTACTTTTATCTTTTTGAACACTTTCAGTAATTATATAGGTTTCCACCTTATCATCAGATATGTTCTCTACAAATCCTTCTTCCATACAAATCTTTATAAAATCCCTTGTATCTTTAGATTGAAAAGACGACTGAGCATCTATTATAGCTATAATATCCTTTAAAGGTATAACTGTATTTTTCCCCAAATGTAAAAACAAACACTATCCCTCCTTTATTATATTTCCTTTAGATATTCTAAATCTCTTATAATTTTCAATATTTAATTCCTTTAAATTTACATCATCTGTCGTAGTTAATATAGTCTGTATATTCTTAAATGTAGATACCAAAAAATTCCTTCTTGATACATCTAGTTCCGAAAGCACATCGTCTAATAATAATACAGGATACTCTCCAAATTCTTCATGTATAATCTGTATTTCTGCTAATTTAAGAGATAGTGCAGCTGTTCTTTGTTGTCCTTGAGAACCAAATACTCTACTATCTGTATCATTTATAAATATGCCCATATTATCTCTATGGGGACCATATTGAGTAGACATTTTTTCAATATCTCTTTTAAAATTTTCCTTTAATGCTTTGATATATATTTCTTCTATTTCTTCTCTATTTTTAATATCATTAATATTTATAGAAGGTATATATCTTATTTTTAGATCTTCTCTTTTACCTGTTAACTTTTCATGTATAACTCTTGATATGATAGACAGCCTATTTATAAATACTATTCTATTATACATTATTTCAGATGCTATTTTGCTTAATTGCTCATCCCAAACTTCTATTATATACTTTTTTTGTTTATTTTGTAAGATTTGTTTCAATAAATTATTTCTTTGATTCAATATTTTCCTGTATTTAGTTAAATTATGTCTATAAAGTGGCTTTATCTGTGATATTTCATCATTTAGAAATCTTCTTCTTTCTGAAGGACCTTCTTTTATTATTTTTAAATCCTCAGGTGAAAAAATAACAACTTGTAAAAAACCAGCCATTTCTGACACTTTATCTAATTCTACTCTATTTATTTTAACTCTTTTCTTTTTATTTTTATCTAATTTTATTTCTACTAATTTATCTTGGCTATCTTTTTGTATGTTAAGGCCTATATAACCTTTATCTTTGTTTAGATTTATTAACTCATTGTCTTTATTGGTTCTAAATGATTTACCTGTAGAACCAATAAAGACAGATTCTAAAAGATTTGTTTTTCCCTGTGCATTCTCTCCAAAAAATATATTTAAACCTTTTCCAATTTCTACATCTACACTATTATAATTTCTAAAATTAATTAGTTTTATCTTTTTAACAAACAAAATAAGCACTCCTCGAAATAGGTTAAAATTCTTAGTTTAATCTTAATAATTCAAGTAAGAATTTTACATGCCTATTGATTCACTTCTCATTTTTATTTAATTATATAATTTTTTTCATTTAATATCTCTATTTTATCTCCTCTTTTTACTTTTTTGCCCCTCTGGTATACTACCTCTCCGTTTATATTAACATATCCATTTGTTATTATATTTTTAGCATGACCTCCTGTTTGAGCAATTCCTATATATTTTAACAATTGGTCTAATTTTATATATTCTCCATCTATAACAATTTCTTTATACATTATAACACTTACCTTTCATATATATTTACAATTAAATCTATAATAGACACCTTCGAAGGTGTCTATTATACTTAAATGTCTTTTTTAATGATCTTCTGCTAACCTTACAGGTAAAACTAAATATGTATAGTTTTTATCCTCTACAGGATTTATTATACAAGGATTAACATTACTCACAAGATTCATTACTATATTATCATCATCTATAACTTTTAGTCCATCCAGCATATATTTTGAATTGAATGCTATCTTCAAGTCATCACCTTCTAACTCTATATCTACTTCCTCTTGTACATTACCTATCTCAGAGTTAGATGTTATTATCATTTTATCGTCTTCAATATCAAATTTAACTAGATTATTCCTTCCTTCTCTTGTAAGTAAAGATGCCCTTTCTATACTTTCTTGAAGGTCTTTAGTCTTTACTTTTACCTTAGTATTATATTCATTTCTTATTATGTCTTTATAATTTAAAAACTGCCCTTCCAATAATCTAGAAATTATAACTGTTTCTCCTAAATCAAATAACACATGGCTTGATGTGAATTTTATATTTATATTTACATCATCATCATCTAATATTTTATTTACTTCCATTAGGGTTTTTCCTGGTATTACAACCTTTATGTCTTTGTCATAATCAACATTTGCATTTTTAAGGGCTAATCTATATCCATCTAAAGAAACTAAAGCAACTTTTCCCTTCTCCACCTCTAGTAAAGAACCAGTTAATATGGGCCTTGTTTCATCTTGAGCTGTAGCAAATACAGTTTGTTTGATCATTAATTTTAATAGATCTTTGGGCATTTGAAAATGTATTTCATCATCTATTTCTGGTAAATGTGGATATTCTATTGCTGGTTGTCCTACTATATTAAATTTAGAATGTCCACACTTTATTTCTATATTATTATCTGAAACATCTATTTCAACAGGTAAATCTGGTAATTTTTTTATTATATCACCAAATATTTTAGAAGTTATAACTATAGAACCTTCTTCAACTATTTCTCCTTCAACATAAGTTTCAATACCAAGTTCTAAATCAGTACCAGTTAATTTTATTTTATTATCAACAGTTTCTATTAATATTCCTGAAAGAATAGGTAATGTACTTTTATTTGAAACACCTCTTTGTGCTATATTTATGGTTTTAGATAATTTGTTTTGAGGAATTATTATTTTCATTTGTGGATAACCTCCATTTTATATATTTAATTAAATAAAAAGACTTAACTTAGTAATAATAGTAATAGGAGCTGTTGATTTGTGGATAAGTATATAGTATATAGAATATCAACAGTTTTCCACATGTATATAAATTGTTAATAGCATAGCATATATTATCCACAATATAAAGATAAAAAAAAGTAATCTTATTATATTAACAAATTATATACAAATACTTAACACCCCTATGTTAATTATTTTCCTTTTACATCATCCATTATATTATCTATTCTAGTTTTCAATTCATTGTCTGCATTGACCTCTTTAGATATCTTATCGTATGCATGAATTACAGTAGTATGATCTCTTCCACCGAATTCATCACCTATTTTAGGTAGAGATAAGTCTGTGAGTTCTCTACATATATACATAGCGATTTGTCTTGGATAAGATATATTTCTTGTTCTTTTTTTAGAATTTAAATCTTCTATTTTAACTCCATAATATTTAGATACTATTTCTTTTATTCTTTTAACATTAATTTGTAATGGTTTATCTTCAGAAATAATATCTTTTAGAGCTTCGCTGGCTAGTTCTACAGTTATTTCCTGGTTTGTTAGAGATGAATAAGCAACTATTCTTATTAAAGCACCTTCTAATTCTCTTATATTTGACTTTATTTTATTGGCTATATATAACATCACTTCATCATCCACATCTAGATTTTCTAAGTTTGCTTTTTTTCTAAGGATTGCAATTCTTGTTTCTAAATCAGGAGCTTGAATGTCTGCTATAAGTCCCCATTCAAATCTAGATCTTAATCGGTCTTCTAATGTAGGTATTTCCTTTGGTGGCCTATCACTTGATATAATTATTTGTTTATTGTCTTCATGGAGCGCATTAAAAGTATGAAAAAATTCTTCTTGAGTTCTTTCTTTACCAGCAATAAACTGAATATCATCAATGAGCAATACATCAACATTTCTATATTTATTTCTAAACTGAACATTTTTATCATCTCTTATTGAGTTTATGAGTTCATTTGTAAATTTTTCTGACGATACATATACTACACTGGCGTTGGAGTTTTGATCTAGTATATAGTGACCTATGGCATGCATCAAATGGGTTTTGCCTAAACCAACACCACCATAAATGAAAAGGGGATTGTATGCCTTAGCAGGTGCCTCTGCAACAGCTAAAGCAGCAGCATGGGCAAATCTGTTACTATTACCAATTACAAATTTATCAAAGGTATATTTTTCATTTAGTTGGGATTTAGAAAGTACAGTATCACTTATTTTTTTAGTAGTTTTATTAGTTTGTCCAATTTTATTTCCTATATCTTCACCTGGCATAGAAAAAATAATATTAAAGTTTTTATTAGTAATTTGTTTTATTGCATTTTTTATTAAAGGTAAATATCTAGATTCTAGTATACCTTTGGTAAAGTCATTTGGAGCTCTTAAAATAATGTTATTATCATCCATTGACACAGGTTCTAGAGTTTTTAGCCAAGTATTAAAACTTACTTCAGCTAATTCGGATTTCATTAAGATTAAGGATTCTGACCATATATCTTTTAAATCAAGCCCCATATTTTTCCCTCCTATTCTATATTTACATTATGGTCTAAAATAAAAAAATTATAACTGTTTGAAGTAAATATTAACAAAATTATCAACATATAAAGTATGAAAAATATAGCATGTAGATTATTAACATTAATATTATAAAAGATGTGGATAAGTTGTTAAATGCCAAAAAAAAATAAAAAAATTAAGTTTTCAACAGAGTAAGATCTTTTTTGAATGTGGAGAAATTATTTTGAAAAAACAATAAAGAAAGAAGTAATATTTTAAAAATATCCACATAGTTATCCACACATTGTGTATAACTATGTCTGTTAATAAAAAAATCCACAGTTTATTTATATAATAACAAAACCATAAGCACTTATCAACAGAAACATGTTATTATCCACAATATAAACAATGAGATTATCCATAATATAATTTTGGTTGAAAAATTATATTATTTTTAGTAGAGAAATAGAAATTATGTATTTGTTCAGATATATGATTATTACTTGACATAGATAGATAATATTAATATAATCATAAGGTAGTATATTTAGCTTATATATGGTAAGCTATAGTTATATATTGTCTAAATGTATTACTATAACAAAAAAATGAGGAAATTATCTGTAAAAGCTAAGTTTCCTTTTTTATAAAAGATGATATTTAAACAAAATCTGAAAACAGATATTTTGAATTTAAAGTATTTTATGCATAGGTTTTAAACTTAAAGGAGGTGTATTTTGAATGAAGAGAACATACCAGCCAAAAAAAAGACAGAGGAAAAAAGAACATGGTTTTAGAAAAAGAATGAAGACTAGTTCCGGTAAGAATGTTTTAAAAAGACGTAGGCGAAAAGGCAGAAAAAGGTTGTCAGCATAAGGCCGCAATTTAGTGGCCTTTTTATTCAATTCAGGAGTTTTTAAGGAGTAATTAAAATATGACTAAAATGATTACATTGAAAACCAACAGAGACTTTAGAAAGGTCTATGATAAAGGAAAATCTAGATCTAATAGACTATTAGTAATTTTTTTTATAAAAAATGGATATGACTATAATAGAGTTGGTTTTTCTACTACTAAGAAATTGGGAAATAGTGTAGTCAGAAATAAAATAAAAAGATTGATTAAAGAAAGTTATAGGTTGAATGGATATAGAATAAAAAAGGGATATGATATAATATTTTTAGCCAGAGTAAGATCAAGAGATGCTGAATATCACGATATAGAAAGTGCGGTTATACATTTGTTTAAAATATCTAAACTGCTTTTAGATTAAAACTTTTAATTAGTATTTAAGGGTGAGTATATGAAAAGTATTACTATATTATTAGTTAAAATGTACCAAAAGTTCATTTCACCTATTAAGCCTCGCACGTGTAGGTTTTATCCCACATGTTCTCAGTATTCATTAGAAGCTTTAGAAAAATATGGATTTATTAAAGGAATTTTTATAAGTATAAAACGAATATTAAGGTGTAATCCTTTCAATGAAGGGGGATATGATCCTTTAAAATGATAGAATTAATTTAACCCGTGCCTTTGGTAAATACTTTCCAGATAAAAAAGAGGGGGTTTATGGATGACAAAAGTGTTTGCTCGACCGTTGGGAGCATTGTTAAGATTTATATATGATTCTTTGGCAGGAATAGGTTTAGATACTGAAAGTCTTTCTGCATATGCTATAGCTATAATTATAGCTACTATAATAGTGAAATTTATTTTGCTACCCCTAACATTAAAACAAAACAAGTCTATGAAGGGAATGCAAGCAATACAGCCTAAGCTTCAGGAACTACAGAAAAAGTATAAAAATGATAAGGAAACATTGCAAAAGAAGACTATGGAGCTATATCAAGAGCATAAGATAAATCCCTTTGGTGGATGTTTACCTCTTATTATACAGTTTCCCATAATAATTGGTTTTTTTAATGTATTAAGAGAGCCTATAACATATGTATTTAAAGATCCAAATATATATAATAGTGTAAATAAGAGCTTTTTTTGGATTTCTAATCTAGAAAATCCAGATAAGATAATATTGCCTATACTTGCTGCAGCTACTACTTATTTTTCCAGTAAAATGATGAGCCCTTCAAATTCAGGACAAAGCGATCAAGCTCAAACTACCCAAAAGACTATGACATATATGATGCCAATTATGATATTGTTTTTTGCTAGAAGTTTTCCAGCAGGACTTGCATTATATTGGGTAATAGGTAATATTTTCCAAATAGTACAGCAGTTTATTATAAACAAGTCCTTAGGACAGGTTAAGGAGGAGTTAGATTGATATGAAGTCCATAGTTAAGACAGCTAAAACTGTTGATGATGCAATTAAATTGTCGTTGGAAGAGTTAAGTGTTGATATGGATGATGTGTCTATAGAGATTTTGGAAGAACCAAATAAAGGCTTTTTAGGTATTATAGGAGCTAAAGATGCCAAAGTAAAAGTGACTATAGACAAAGACCCTGAAGTTATAGCAAGAGATTTTTTAGCTAAACTGTTAGACAAGTTAAATGTACAGGGAGAAATTGTTATAAATAAAAAGAATTCTAATTTATATATAAGAGTAGATGGAGAAAAAAAGGAAGATATGGGTGTGATTATAGGTAAGAGAGGGAAGACATTGGATTCTATTCAGTATTTATTGAGTTTAGTTGTAAACAAGAATAGGGATAAATACATTAGAATCTTATTAGATACGGAAAATTATAGAAAGAAAAGAGAAGATACATTAATAAGATTGGCGAAAAAGATGTCTTTTAGAGTTAAAGAAACGGGTAAAAGGATTAGGTTAGAGCCTATGAACCCTTATGAAAGAAGAGTTATTCATTCAGCTCTTCAGGGAGACAGTTATGTATATACCCATAGTGAAGGTGAAGAACCTTATAGAAGGGTTGTAATAGACAAAAAAAGATAAAATTTACTTTTGATATGAGAGTGAAATATATTATTCTATAAACCCAGTATTTTTTACTGGGTTTATGTTATGTAATAAAGAATATTTGGTATAATAAGAAACAGAATACAAATTATTATATACAAGGTGGTGAAATTGTTGGTAGAAGATACTATAGCTGCTATAGCAACGGCACCAGGAGAGGCAGGTATTGGAATAGTACGGATAAGTGGACCTGATTCTATATATATAGCAGAAAAAATATTTAAGTCAAAAGTCTCTAAAGAATTAAAAGATTATCCTCAGAGAAGGTTAATATATGGTTATATAATAAATCCTTATGATGGAAAAAAAATTGATGAAGTATTGATTTCATATATGAAGGCTCCCTATACTTATACTACTGAAGATGTGGTAGAGATAAATTGCCATGGAGGAATGATTGCTGTCAAAAGAATATTAGAAATAGTTCTAAAGAATGGAGCAAGATTGGCAGATAGGGGAGAGTTTACTAAAAGGGCATTTTTAAATGGAAGGATTGATCTTTCTCAAGCTGAAGCGGTAATGAATATGATAAGTGCTAAAACTGATAAGGGATTCGATATATCTTTAAATCAGCTTGAGGGTGGTTTGTCTAAAGAGGTTAATTCTGTACAAGATATACTTATTGAAATGATGGCACATATAGAGGCTTCAATAGATTTTCCAGAGGATGATGTTGAAAATGTTTTATATGAAAAGATTATGGAAAAGGCCAATATAGTTTTAAAAAGAATAAGAAAAATGATAGATACATCTGATGCTGGTAGAATTATACAGGATGGATTAAAAACTGTTATATTGGGAAAACCCAATGTGGGTAAATCGTCTTTGATGAATGCAATGCTTAGAGAAAACAGGGCAATAGTGACTGATATACCAGGAACAACTAGAGATATAATAGAAGAATATATTAATATAAATGGTATACCTTTGAAAATAATAGATACTGCAGGCATAAGAAGTACAGAAGATTTAGTAGAGAAAATGGGTGTTGAAAGGGCAAAGGAAAATTTAAATATGGCTGATTTGGTTATTGCAGTATTTGACGTTTCACAGAAGCTAACCGATGAAGATAGAGAGATAATTAAATTGATAAAAAATAAAAAGGCAATAGTAATTTTAAACAAGACTGATTTACCAGAAGTGATTAAAGAAAAAGAATTGAAAGAACATTTATCTGATAAAGTTGTAATTAATACATCAATATTGAAGGGAAATGGTATAGACAAATTAGAGGATACTATTAAAGATATGTTTTTCTCCGGAGATATAAAAGTAGAAGATGAAATCATAATAAATAATATTAGACATAAGGATTTATTGGTTAAAGCTGAAAAAGATATTTCTGAAGCAATAGAATCAATAGAGCTCAATATGCCTTTAGATTGTATAGAAGTAGATATAAAATCATGTTGGGAAAATCTAGGCATGATAAATGGCGAGACAGTAACTGAAGATATTATAGATAGGATATTCCAAGACTTTTGTATAGGAAAATAGAAGGGAGGATTTTATTTGTCAAGAGATATTGAGTATAACGCTGGAAATTATGATGTTATAGTGGTAGGAGCTGGACATTCAGGATGTGAAGCAGCCCTTGCTGCATCTAGAATGGGTATGGATACTTTAATATTAACTACTAGCCTTGAATCTATAGCTATGCTTCCTTGTAATCCATCTATTGGGGGTACAGGCAAGGGTCACTTAGTTAGAGAGATAGATGCATTAGGTGGAGAAATGGGAAAAAATATTGATAAATCCTTTATACAAAGTAGGATGTTAAATACATCTAAAGGACCAGCTGTACATTCTTTAAGGACCCAAGCAGATAAAACAGAGTATCATGTAAATATGAAGAAAGTATTAGAAAAACAGAAAAATTTAGATCTGAAACAAGGGGAGGTAGTTAAGTTAATTACAGAAGATAATAATATATCATCTGTAGTAACAAGGACAGGGGCTGCTTATAGTGGAAAAGTTATAATATTAGCTACAGGTACCTATCTTGGAGGAAAAATATTTATTGGAGAGGTAAATTATGAAGGAGGACCTAATGGTCTATTTCCTGCAAATTTTTTAACTGAGTCTTTAGAGGAGTTAAATATAGAGGTCAGAAGATTTAAAACGGGTACTCCAGCTAGGGTACACAGTGATAGTTTAGATTTTGAAAAGATGGTGATACAGCCAGGTGATAAAGAAATAGTACCATTTTCTTTTATGAATGAAAATATAGAGAAGGAACAAGTGCCTTGTTATCTAACATATACTAATAAAGATACTCATAAAGTAATAATGGATAATATCAATAGATCACCGCTGTATACAGGGCAGATTAAAAGTGTAGGACCAAGATATTGTCCATCTATCGAAGATAAGGTAGTTAGATTTGCAGATAAAGATAAGCACCAAATATTTATAGAGCCTGAAGGACTAGATACTTGCGAAATGTATGTACAAGGAATGTCTTCTTCTCTCCCAGCAGAAGTACAAATCAAGATGCTCAGAACAATAGAGGGAATGGAAAATGTAGAAATAATGAGAGATGCATATGCCATAGAATATGACTGTATAAACCCTATGGAATTGAAAAGAACATTAGAACATAAGAAAATAAAAAATTTATTTTTTGCAGGACAGGTAAATGGCAGTTCAGGATATGAAGAGGCAGCAGCACAAGGCCTTATTGCTGGTATAAATGCTGTTTTGAATATAAGGGGAGAAGAGCCTTTGATATTAGATAGATCAGAGGCCTATATAGGTGTATTAATAGATGATTTGGTAACTAAGGGAACTAATGAACCCTATAGAATGATGACATCTAGGGTGGAATATAGATTGACTTTACGACAGGACAATGCAGACCTTAGACTAACCCATAAGGGATATGGAGTGGGCTTAGTAAGTGAGGAAAGATATGAAAAAGTAAAGAATAAAAAAGATAGTGTAAATAGAGAAATTGAGAGGCTAAAAGAGATAAAAATAACTCCTACAAAAGAAAATAATGAAATATTAAAAGATTTAGGGACAAACATATTAAAGAAACCCACCTTTCTTTATGATCTTATAAAGAGACCGGAACTTGGATATGAGATGCTTAGTAAATTAGATAAAGAAAGACCTCAATTGAATAGAGAGATTAGAATGCAGGTAGAGACTCAGATAAAGTATGAAGGATATATAAAAAAGCAACAAAAGCAGATAAATCAATTTAAAAAGTTAGAAAGTAAGAAGTTATCTCAAGATATAGACTATGAAGATATAAAAGGATTAAGGCTTGAAGCGAGACAAAAGCTTAATAAAATGAAACCTGATTCAGTAGGTCAGGCATCTAGAATTTCAGGTGTATCTCCAGCAGATATTAACGTTTTATTAGTATACTTAGAACAACAAAATAGATTATCCAATAGGAGTGGATCTAATGAGTGATAATGATATATTGAGAAGGGGACTAAAGACATTTGGTATAGATATAGATGATATAGCATTACAAAAATTTGGGATCTATAAAAAGCTATTAAAGGAATGGAATGAAAAAATAAATATAACAGCAATAACCGATGATAAGGAAATAGATATAAAACATTTTTTGGATAGTCTCACCGTACTTAAGGGTAGTTATATAGAAGGAAAAAATAAAGTATTAGATGTGGGTACAGGAGGAGGGTTTCCAGGATTACCTCTAAAAATAATGAATGATGAAATAGATTTAGTATTGTTGGATAGTTTAAAGAAGAGAATAAGGTTTTTAGATGAAGTAGTGAAAGAGTTAGAGTTAAAGAATGTTTTAAGTATACATGGTAGAGCAGAAGACTATGGACATGATAGTGATTATAGAGAGCAGTTTGATGTAGTAGTGTCTAGAGCTGTGGCTTCTTTGAATATATTATTGGAGTACTGTATACCTTTTGTAAAAAAAGGAGGATATTTTATTGCACTTAAGGGTCCTAATATAAAAGATGAAATCCAATCTTCTAAAAAGGCTTTAAATATATTTGGATGTAAAATAATTAAAGAAGAGGAAATTAAACTGCCTTTTAGCGATATAATTCACACAGTATTAGTAATTAAAAAGACATCAAAAACTTCGACAAAATATCCCAGAAAACCAGGAACTCCTAAGAAAAAACCTTTATAAATCATAAATATGGTAAGTTAAAATAAATTTTTGATGAAAATTGTAATACGAAAGTTTGTATAAATATCAAAACTAGAGAAGGAACTTATAACTTTATAGAGAATAAATAGATAAATAGAAAAATTTCGTAAGATGGGCATGAGGGGAATGATTTTATGAGTTATATTTCAGAAGAGGTATTATTTATACCTATAAAAAATATAAGACCAAATCCATATCAACCAAGAAAAAATTTTGGTAGAATGGCACTGGAAGAATTGAGTCAATCTATTAAATCCTATGGTGTAATACAGCCAATAAGTGTTAGAAAGATATCAGAAAACAGTTTCGAATTAGTTGCAGGTGAACGCAGGCTAAGAGCTGCTGAGATAGCTCAGTTAGAAAAGATTCCTTCTATTATTGTGAATATGAAAGATGAAGATTCTGCTGTATTGGCTTTAATAGAAAATTTGCAAAGAGAAGACTTGAATTTTATTGAAGAGGCAGAAGGGTATTATAATTTAATTAATGATCATGGATTTACACAACATCAGTTAGCTCAAAAGGTTGGGAAAAATCAATCTACTATAGCTAATAAATTGAGAATATTAAGGCTTCCTGATGAAGCAAAAAAGCTGCTATTAGAAAATGGTCTTTCTGAAAGACATGCTAGAGCATTATTAAAGCTATCTGATACGGATATACAAATGGCAGTTTTAGAGAAGGTTATAAAAAATGATATGACAGTAAAGAAAACGGAAGATTTAATAAAAAGCATATTAGAAGATATGACCAAGGAAGAAAAGCAAAAAGAAAAAAAGACACCAAATGTAAAAAGTTTAATTAATTTCAAGATATATTTAAATACATTGAAAAATGCCTATAATGCTATAAAAGAAAGTGGAGTAGATGCTAAATTTGAACAAAAGGATAAAGGTAAATTTATAGAAGTGGTTGTAAAGATACCAAAAAACAAGTAGGAGAAGACCTGAGATAAATAGCAGGTCTTTTTTTATTGTTTTATTTTTCACTCTACAAGTAAAGTTTGATATAATTGTAAATAATCATAAATATTAAAGAAGGAATAAATCATATATATGGAGAAAGCATGAATTAAATTATAGTTGGAGGGAAATTTATGTCAAAGGCCATAGCAATATTTAATCAAAAAGGTGGAGTGGGAAAAACTACTACAAATGTGAACTTAAGTGCTTGTATTGCAAAATTAGACAGAAAAGTATTGGTAATAGATATTGATCCCCAAGGAAATACAACAAGTGGATTTGGTATTAACAAAAAAAACTTAGAGTATTCGATATATGATGGGCTTATCGAAGAAATAAAATTTAGAGATATGATTATGAAAACAGAAATTGATAATTTATATTTATTACCATCTAATGTTGATTTAGCTGGTGGAGAAATAGAACTTACTAAGAAAAATAATAGGGAAAATGTATTAAAGACACTATTAGATGACATAAGGGAAGAATATGACTATATATTTATAGATTGCCCTCCATCATTGGGTTTATTGACAATAAATGCTTTGGTAGCAGTGGACTCTGTAATAATACCTATACAGTGTGAGTACTATGCATTGGAAGGTGTAAGTCAATTAATGGAAACTATAAAATTAGTAAAAAGAAGTCTTAATCCAAATCTTGAAATAGAAGGAGTAGTATTAAGTATGTTTGATGGTCGAACAAATCTTTCTATTCAAGTAGTAGACGAAGTGAAAAAATATTTTAAAGGGAAAGTGTATTTGAGTATAATACCTAGAAATGTAAGATTGGCAGAAGCTCCTAGCTATGGACTTCCAATAATAGAATATGACATTAAATCTAAGGGAGCAGAAGCATATATGGAATTAGCAAAGGAATTCCTAGAATACGCTGAGGAGGATTTTTAATGGTTAAAAAGAAAAGAGGATTGGGCAAAGGTCTTTCCGCTTTAATTCCAGAAGAATCTGTTGAAGAGGGAAGTCAAGATTTTAATAAGGTTTTTGATATAGATATAAATCTAATAGAGCCTAATGAAAAACAACCTAGAAGAGACTTTGATCAGAAAACATTGCAAGAATTAGCTAAGTCTGTATTACAACATGGAGTGATACAACCTATAATTGTTAGAAAAAAGAATGGTGGATATGAAATAATAGCTGGTGAGAGAAGATGGAAGGCATCAAAAATAGCAGGTTTAAGAAAAATGCCTTGTATAATCAAAGAAATAGAAAAAAAAGAGTCTATGGAAATAGCCCTTATAGAAAATATACAGAGAGAAGATTTAAATCCCATAGATGAAGCTTTAGCGTACAATGAAATAATGACAGAAAATAATATGACTCAGGAGCAGTTATCTGATGTAGCTGGAAAAAGCAGGTCATATATAGCTAATGTAGTAAGGTTACTGAACTTAGATGAGAGGGTAATTGAATTAATTAGACAAAACAAAATTTCAAATGGACATGGAAGGGCTTTATTATCTATATCAGATAAAGAATTACAATATGAATTAGCATTAGATATTATAGAAAGAGAATTAACTGTAAGAGATATAGAGCATATGTTAAAAGAAAATAAAAAGAAGAGAAGGAAGACACAAAAAAACATAAATAAAGATTCAATCTTATTAGAAATACAAGACAATTTACAAAAATATTTTGGTACTAAGGTACAAATTAATAAGGGAAGAAAAAAGGGAAAGATAGAGATAGAATATTATAATGATGAAGATTTACAGAGAATACTAGAATCAATATATGGTAAACATTTAAGTGAGTAGTTAAATCTTATACTATTAAAATATATATGCATAGATATTATAGAATGTTTCATGTGAAACAATAGTTTTTATTATGGAATTATTCAAATCAAGGGGATGATTATTTTGGAAAAGGAAATATATCAAGTAGATGCATTTACAGATATACCTTTTGGAGGTAATCCAGCAGGGGTAATGCCAAATGCTCAAGGACTTAATGAAAATGATATGCAAAAAATAGCTAGTGAAATGAATCTTTCAGAAACTGCATTTATAAAGAAAATAGGCAAAAATGTATATGATGTTAGATTTTTTACACCAAGTTGTGAAGTAGACCTTTGTGGTCATGCAACGATAGCTTCTTTTTATACTTTAGCATATAAACAATATATAGAAAGTGAAAATGATATAATGAAGGTATATCAAAATACCAAGGCTGGAAGATTAGGTGTTGAAATACAGTATAAAGATGGTAAAGTAGAAAAGGTAATGATGGAACAAGGAGAACCTAGATCTAAGGGCAAAATAGTACAAGATATAGAAAAATTATGTAATTATTTAAATATAGATACAGAAGAAATAGGAATAGAAGAAATGAAAGCCTATCCAGAGATTATATCTACGGGTTTACCAGATATAATTCTTCCAGTCAAGAACAAAGATATATTAGATAAAATAGTAGTAGATATGGATGGAATTGCTAATTTTTCCAATGAACTTGGTGTTACAGGGGTACATGCCTTCACTTTATATGATAGTGATAAGATATACTGTAGAAATTTTGCTCCAGCTGTGGGAATAGATGAAGAGGCTGCTACTGGTACAGCCAATGGAGCTACACTGTATTATTTAAAAAAGAATAATTTTATCGGAGGAAATAAAATAGTATCTATTCAAGGCTATAATATGGGAAGGCCTAGCAAAATAAACTGTGAAATAACTCAAGAAAAGCAAAGATATACAGTTAAAGTGGGAGGAAGGGCAAATATAGTAATAGAAGGGACTATTAAATTATAGTTTTTATTTTATGAAAAAGTTCTATAATAATGATATTATATCAACCCTTGTATATTTTAAAATATACAAGGGTTGATATTTTTTAAAGAATAATTAATAGTTAAAAAAATAACAAAAATATGTCAACAAAGACATTTTTTTTAGCTATCATAACTGATAAGATTGTATTATCATGTATACAGTATATCAACTGAAAAAGATTGACACAAAATAAACATAAATTATATAATTGTATTGTACACATATGCATTCAAAATAAAATTATAGACATCTCAAATATTATAAAAAAAATCAAATTAAATTTCAAAAAAATCAAGTAAAAACTTGATAAAACAAAGCACTGAATAAATAATATATACTCAAGGATACATTTTTATAAGACTTTATGTTTATTGTTGCAAATAACAAAAATAAGACAGTAAACATTTGGTTAATTTTTTAACATCCCATATTTTTTATAAGACATATTATTAAAGATAAAGCATTAACATATTAATAGGACATGAAATTTAGTTATATTTAATGTAAAATAATACTATGAGAAACTTCAAAAAAATCAAAAAATTTTTTATATTGTGAAGGAGGTTTAAATGTAATGGACTTTTGTTTTGATTGGAAAGAAAATGAAGAGAAAATTCAAGAGCTAAAAGAAGTTATTGAATCAAACAAGGTAAAAAAAGGATCATTGATGCCAGTATTACATGAAGCACAAAAAATATTTGGGTATTTACCCATAGAAGTCCAAAAGGTCATATCAGAAGGATTAAATGTACCCCTTGCTGAGATATATGGAGTGGCGACCTTTTATTCCCAATTTTCTTTGATACCAAAAGGTCAATATACTATAGGAGTATGTCTAGGTACAGCTTGTTATGTTAGAGGTTCCCAAGAAATATTAGATGAAATAAAAAAGAAATTAGACATAGATGTAGGGGGTACTACTAAAGACATGAAATTTACCTTACAAGCTACAAGATGTTTAGGGGCATGTGGATTGGCACCAGTTATGACAATAAATGAAGACGTATATGGAAAGTTAAAGGTGGAAGAAGTGTCTGATATATTAAATAAATATTAAGTAATTATAAAATTAATAATCTCTTTGGAGGTGTGATAAATGAAATCACTGGAAGAATTAAAAAAGATTAGAGAAGATGCCATAAAAAAGGTGAAAATGAGAAAAGATTCAGGCAGTATTAGAATAGTAGTTGGCATGGCAACTTGTGGTATAGCAGCCGGAGCGAGACCAGTATTAATGACTTTATTAGAAGAGATAAATAAAAGAAATATTTCAGATGTAACAGTGACTCAGACTGGATGTATAGGTTTTTGTGAATTGGAACCTATTGTAGAAGTATATAAGCCAGGTGAGGAAAAGGTTACCTATGTGCATATGAACCCAGAGAAAGCCAAAAAAATAATAGTTGATCATATAGTAAACGACAAGGTAGTAACTGAGTATTCTATAGGCTCTGTAAAGAAATAATATGTTTAATTGTTTCATGTGGAACATCATGAATGTAGAGGAGGGTAAAAAATGGATTTTTATAGATCACATGTGCTTATATGTAGAGGTACAGGGTGTACGTCATCGTCTTCGGATAAAATAGAAAGCAAACTACAAGAAAAATTGATAGAAAAAGGGTTAGATAAAGAAGTTAAGGTGGTAAGAACAGGTTGTTTCGGATTATGCGAAGCAGGACCTATAGTTGTTGTATATCCAGAAGGTGCTTTTTATAGCCATGTAAAGGTAGAAGATGTGGAAGATATAGTAGAAGAACATCTATTGAAGGGCAGGATATTAAAAAGACTTTTATACAAAGGTGCTATAGATGAAGAAAAAATCAAGTCAATTAATGAAGTTAGCTTCTATAAAAAACAAAAGCGTGTGGCCCTTAGGAATTGTGGAATAATAAATCCAGAGGAAATAAATGAATATATAGCAGTTGATGGATATATGGCATTGGGAAAGGTATTAACTGAAATGACTCCAGAGGAAACTATAAATGTAGTTAAAGATTCAGGACTAAGGGGTCGAGGTGGTGGAGGATTTCCAACAGGATTAAAATGGGAATTTGCACATAAAGCAGAAGGGAAACCCAAATATGTATTATGTAATGCAGATGAGGGAGATCCAGGGGCCTTTATGGATAGAAGTATATTAGAAGGAGATCCCCATTCTTTAATAGAGGCTATGGCTATAGCTGGATATGCTGTTGGAGCTGAACAAGGATATGTTTATATTAGGGCAGAGTATCCTATAGCAGTAAAAAGACTGCAAATAGCTATAGATCAAGCAAAAGAAAAAGGCCTTTTAGGAAAAGATATATTTGGTACAGGATTTAATTTTGATTTAGAGATAAGATTGGGAGCCGGAGCCTTTGTGTGTGGTGAAGAAACAGCGTTGATAGCCTCTATAGAAGGAGAGCGGGGTATGCCTAGAAACAAACCACCTTTTCCAGCTAATAAGGGACTATGGGGAAAACCTTCATTAATAAACAATGTAGAGACATATGCAAATATTCCAGTTATATTTTTAAATGGAGTAGATTGGTTTAAGTCTATAGGTACAGAGAAATCTGCTGGTACAAAAGTTTTTGCTTTAGGAGGCAAAATAAATAATACTGGCCTTGTAGAGATACCTATGGGAACAACTCTTAGAGAAATAATATACGATATTGGAGGAGGAATACCCAATGGTAAGGCATTTAAAGCTGCTCAAACTGGAGGACCTTCTGGAGGGTGTATTTCAGCAGAATATTTAGATACCCCTATAGACTATGATTCGTTGACGGCATTGGGATCCATGATGGGTTCAGGTGGAATGATAGTTATGGATGAAGATAATTGTATGGTAGATATAGCTAGATTTTTCTTAGATTTTACTGTTGAAGAGTCTTGTGGTAAATGTCCACCTTGTAGAATAGGAACTAAAAGAATGCTTGAAATATTGGAAAAAATAACACATGGAGAGGGAGAAATGGAAGATATAGATAATTTAGAAAGGCTTGCTAAAAATATAAAAGTCTCTGCTCTATGTGGATTGGGACAGACAGCCCCAAACCCTGTATTATCAACTCTTAAATACTTCAGGAATGAATATGAAGCCCATGTATTAGATAGAAGATGTCCAGCGGGTAATTGCAAGTCCTTATTGTCATATTATATTAAAGAAGATGAATGTAAAGGATGTACATTATGTTCTCAAGTTTGTCCTTCCAATGCGATATCTGGGGAAAGGAAAAAACCCCATGTAATAGACAAAGAAAAGTGTATTAAATGTGGGGCATGTATAGAAAAATGTCCTTTTGGTGCTATTGCCAGAAAGTAATGTATCTGATATGGAACTACAAATGTTATATTTAAAAAAGGGGTGTAAAAGATGAATATGGTCAATATAACTATAGATGGACAAAACATTCAAGTTCCACAAGACTATACTGTATTGGAAGCAGCTAGAAGTGCAGGGATAGATATACCTACACTATGTTATCTCAAAGATATAAATGAAGTTGGAGCTTGTAGAATGTGTATAGTAGAAGTAAAAGGAGCTAGAAGATTAGAGGCATCATGTGTTTTACCAGTTAGTGAAGGAATGGTAGTCAAAACCAATACTAAGAAAATACGAGAGGCTAGAAAGGCTACTTTAGAACTCATACTTTCTAATCATAACGGAGATTGTAAGACCTGCGAAAGAAGTGGAAAATGTGAATTAGAGACATTGGCTAATGAATTGGGTGTTACAGATATAGGTTTTACAGGAGAAATGAATACCTATACAATAGATGATTTATCACCATCAATAGTTAGAGATCCTAATAAGTGTATACTGTGCGGAAGATGTGTCAATGTCTGTAAGAATGTTCAAAATGTAGGGGTGCTTTCCTTCGTAGAAAGGGGATTTAATACAATGGTTGCACCATCATTTAATATGAGCTTAAGTGAGGTGCCATGTATTAATTGTGGGCAATGTATAGCTGCCTGTCCCGTAGGAGCTCTAAAAGAAAAGAATGAGATTGATTTAGTTTGGGAAGCATTAGAAGATGACAGTAAACATGTAGTAGTTCAGACAGCCCCTGCTGTTAGGGCTGCACTAGGAGAAGAGTTTGGATTGCCTATAGGTACTAGAGTTACTGGAAAGATGGCAGCTTCACTTAGAAGATTAGGTTTTGATAAAGTTTTTGATACAGATTTTGCTGCTGATTTGACAATAATCGAAGAAGGATATGAATTACTAGGAAGATTGAAAAATGATGGCAAATTGCCTATGATAACGTCATGTTCACCTGGATGGATTAAATATTGTGAATATAATTACCCTGATTTCTTGGATAATCTTTCAAGTTGTAAATCTCCCCATGAAATGATGGGCGCTGTAATTAAATCTTACTATGCAGAGCAGAATGACATTGATCCAAAGGATATTTTCGTAGTGTCTGTGATGCCATGTACAGCTAAAAAGTTTGAAGCAGATAGAGAAGAATTGGCTGCGACTGGTTATCCTGATGTAGATGCAGTAATAACAACTAGAGAGTTAGCTAAAATGATAAAAGAAGGAAGAGTAGACTTTTTATCATTATCAGATGAAGACTTTGATGAAGTATTGGGAGAGTCCACTGGAGCAGGAGTAATATTTGGTGCAACAGGAGGAGTTATGGAAGCAGCCCTTAGGACTGTTTATGAAGTAGTTACAGGGGAAACTTTAGAAAAAATTGATTTTGAAGAAGTAAGGGGAGTTGAAGGTATAAAAGAGGCTACAGTCACAGTAGGGGATTTAGATGTTAAAATCGCAGTAGCCCATAGTACAGGTCAGGCAAGTAAAATATTAGATATGGTAAAATCAGGAGAAAAGGAATATCATTTTATAGAGATAATGGGCTGTTCTGGAGGTTGTGTAACTGGTGGAGGACAACCACATATTAAAGCCAGAGATAGATGGACTTTAGATGTAAGAAAAGAAAGGGCGAAGGCCTTATATGAAGAGGATATGGATAAAACAATAAGAAAATCTCATGAAAATCCAATGATTAAAAAATTATATAAAGAATTTTTACAAGAACCTAATAGTCATAAAGCCCATGATTTGTTGCATACTCATTATAAGGAAAGAAAAAAATATTCAATATAATATTAAAAGGCTTCTAATTTAAATTAGAAGCCTTTTAATATTATATGAATTCGATTTCTTTGATATAATTAAATATAAAACATATAAATTTATAAATACAAGTTTGCTAAGGAGTGATATTATGTTAATAGAAAAAACTATTGCTGAATTTGTGGAGGATACATCTAGTAAAAATCCGGTGCCAGGAGGAGGAAGCGTATCTGCATTAGCTGGAAGTATCGGGGGAGCATTGACAACTATGGTGGGAAATTTGACTATAGGCAAAAAGGCATTTGAGAATCTAGATGATTCAACAAAAGAAAAAATAAAAGAATATATGACTGTCTTAGAAGAATTAATTAAAGAGTTGAATACATTAGTAGATGAAGATGCTGAAGCTTTTGATAAAGTTATGAAGGCATATAAGATGCCGAAAAATACCGAAGAAGAAAGGAAGGATAGAGATAATGCTATTGAAGAAGGAACAAAAATAGCATTAGAAGTACCTTTTAGAACGTGTAAAAAATGTCTGGCAGTTCTACAGACACAAGAAATGTTTTTAAAATATGGCAACAAAAATGCTGTAACCGATGTAGCAGTTGGAGCCCTTATGGCATATTCTGGATTAGAAGGGGCTATACTGAATGTCAAAATAAATTTACAAGGATTAAATGATGATAAATATAAAGCTAATATTATGAAACAGTGTAAAGAAATGATGAATGAAGGAAAGAAAATAAAGAGTTATATATTATCAAATGTACATAACCAATTTTAAAATTGGTTAAATCTTAAAGGGGAGATAGATTGATGATATATCTAGATAATGCAGCTACCACATTTCCAAAACCTCGTAGAGTTTATGATGCTGTAATGTATGCTATGGTAGATTATGGAGCTAATCCAGGTAGATCAGGGCATAAATTGGCTTTACAGGCAGGCAGAAAAATATATGAAACTAGAGAAACATTAGCAAAGTTATTTAATATTGATAATCCCATGAATATAGTGTTTACTTGTAATGCTACAGAAAGTTTGAATTTAGGAATAAATGGATTGTTGAATTCAGGGGATCATGTAATAACTTCTAGCATGGAGCATAATTCTGTCCTGAGACCTTTAAATGGATTGAAAAATTTAGGAATTGAAACTAGTATAATTCAATGTGATAAAGAAGGAAATATAGACGTAAGTAAAATAGAGAGGGCAATTAAAGAAAATACAAAGGCTATAGTTATGACCCATGCCTCTAATGTTACGGGGACAATATTTCCAATAAAAGATATAGGCAAAATAGCCAAAAAACATAATATTATATATATGGTAGACAGTGCTCAGACAGCAGGGGTTTATGATTTAGATGTGAAAGATATGAATATAGATTTATTGGCCTTTCCAGGACATAAAGGATTGTTAGGGCCTCAAGGGACAGGAGGGTTATATATAAGGGAAGGTATAGATTTAGCAGAAATGAAAAAAGGAGGAACCGGTAGTAAGTCTAATGAAATAGAACAGCCTAAAATATTACCTGATAGATATGAAAGTGGAACAAGTAATACACCAGGTATAGCAGGATTAAATGATGGAGTTAACTATATTGTAGAAAAAGGCATGGAAAATATAAGAAGGCATGAGGAAAATCTAACTAAAAGATTTATATCAGGATTAGAGTCTATAAAAGAAATTACCATATATGGCCCTTCTGATTTAGAAAAGAGGGCTTCAGTAATATCGATGAATATAAAGGATTTTGATTCTTCGGAGGTCAGTTATATATTAGATAGTTCTTTTGATATAGCAACTAGATCAGGCTTACACTGTGCACCATTGGCACATAAAACATTGGGTACTATGAACATTGGAACAGTTAGGTTTAGTATAGGTCCATTTAATACGGAAGAGGATATAGATCAAGCTATAAATGCAGTATACCTTATATCAAAAAATAGATATTAATTAAACTATATAGTCAATATTTTTAATTAGTGAAAGGAGATAGAGATGGAACAAATATATACAATGGTCAATAAATATTATATAGAAATAATTATGGCATTAACATTAATTTCAGGACTATTAATACTACTATTTATAATAAATAATATCAAATTATCTATTTTTAAGAAGAAATACAATAGATTAATAAAGGGTACAAAAACAGATAATATAGAAGAGTTATTATTTAATAATAAAGAAACTTTAAAAGAATTGACAGATGAAATGGAATATATGAAAAAGTACTGTTCCAATGTCAATGTAAAACTAGATAAATCCATACAAAATGTAGGTTTTATAAGGTATAATGCGTTTGATGATATGGGAAGTGATTTAAGTTTTTCACTGGCTCTCTTGGATAAAAATTTAGATGGGATTGTTATATCAAGTTTATATGGAAGGGATAGCTGTAATATATATGGAAAGCCTATATCAAAAGGAGAATCAAATTACAAATTATCAGTAGAAGAGATTCAAGCTGTGGATAGGGCAATAAAAAGAAATGAGGAAAAACCCTCTACGGTATCCATTTAGAATAAAGAACTATAGCATCTATTCTTTATCATAAAGAGTATATCGTCTAAGGATTTTTCCTTGGCATTTATTAAAAATGTATGGGAGTTATTATTCATGTCTATACCAGAAGTCATATTTGAAAATGTACTATGGAAGTTTGTATTATATCCATCGGCCATATATATAGCAACAGTAGCATATTTTATATCTTTTGGGTCAATAGTAACATCATAACCTAAACTTTGTAAACTTGGTTTAATATGTTCAACAGAAGAATCTAAAAAGATTTTTTCATTCATAAAAACACCCCTAGCATATTATATGTTTATTATGTGCTAGGGGATAAACTTTTATTCGAAAAATTAATACTACTTTTTATAATGGAGATGAAGAATCTAGTATATTTTTAGTATTGGAATCAAGATTTTTTTTAGATATTCCAGTGTCAAATAACTTCCAAAATGCATATGTTATTGAATTAGATATTACATCGGCCATTTTCATAACTATATTTAATCTTGTATTTTGAAGAATTAAGTATTCCATAAACCCTCCCATATTTACTATCCCAGTTATATGCATATTTCCTATTTCAGGTAATTTTTTATTTACTCCTGCTCCAGGCTTTAAAGCACCACTTTTGACAGATACAAATCCTATTCTATCATTATTACCTAGGCAAGCATCAATTGCAATTACGAAGGGGTTACGATAGTGTTTATTTATAAAATTTATATTTTGTTTGAGATTTTTTGCATGTACAGGTTCTTCTAAATTACCTAATACAGTTATATTTTCATATTTTCTAAAGGGAAATCTCAGCTTATGTCCTATCAATGGTCCTAAAGAATCCCCTGTTGATCTATCAGTTCCTATACATAGTATAACTATATGATCATAGGATTTATCTAAATGGAAACTTATATGATTTAATACAATCTTACTAAATGATGATATAGCCATAGGTGATAATGCATTAATGCTATTTAAAGAATCCACATTTTCTTTGAAATTTAAATCCATATCTTCCTCCTTGATTTTCTATTAATGTCTCAAACAATTGAGTTTATATATTTATCTTTATTATTAAGGATATTTAAATTTTGTCCTAAAGAATAATATTTCATACATATATATATGTAGAATTTGTATATATAATGAATCAAGGATAGTAACAAAGATATAAAATAGAAATTAGTAGTTTAATGATAATTCTATATAATAATAGGCTTGCCAATAATATAAATATATATAATGTAATAAAAGTATTGACAAAGTTTTTTTATTTGATATAATTATTTTTGTTGTTAAAAAAAAACAAAAAAATAGTTGACAAGCTTTATTGATTGTGCTAGTATATTAAGAGTCGGCTGCGACAGACAGCCAAAACAAATGAAAGTTGGTCTTTGAAAATTGAACAGTGCATGAGTCAGACAAATTTTATTTTGAGAGTTTGATCCTGGCTCAGGACGAACGCTGGCGGCGCGCCTAACACATGCAAGTCGAGCGTGAAGCTTTCAAAAGATCCTTCGGGTGAATTTGGAAGTGGAAAGCGGCGGACGGGTGAGTAACGCGTGGGAAACCTGCCCTGTACAGGGGGATAGCCTCGGGAAACCGGGATTAATACCCCATGAAACCTTAGCATCGCATGATGCATGGGTCAAAACTCAGGTGGTATAGGATGGTCCCGCG
>NZ_JHVL01000044.1 GCF_000620125.1 Clostridiisalibacter paucivorans DSM 22131
TATACAAGTGGTTGCAGTGCCTTTGACTTAGAGCCGATAACTAAAAAGACATATGATAAATCTCGTAGAGTAGTAAGAGGACTATTTAAGTCAAGTTTTGGATTGGTAAATTCGGACGTGAATGGTAGTCTAAACATATTAAGAAAAGAAGAAAAATGTATTCCCAAGTTAGTTGAGACTATGAGGGATAAGGGCAAGTGTTCTCGCCCGTTAAGAATAAGGGTTGCCTGCTAAGGTCGAAAGTTAAATACCAAACTTCTTACAAAGAAGCCACCGTTGCTTGTCTCGGTGGTAAGTTCACATACTATACACATAAAATCCTTTCTGATATAATAATGATATTGGTCTTATAAGGCATATTAACAGAGCTTGAAAGGTTTGGGAGGGAGAAAATGAGTAAGAGTAATTTTTTAAAAGGTGCCTTAGTATTAGGGGTAGCAGGGGTAGTTATAAAGATATTGGGGGCTATGTATAGGATACCACTGGGTAACCTAATAGGAGACCAAGGAATGGGGTATTATCAGACTGCATATCCCCTTTATAACTTGATGTTTGCTATATCCACTTCAGGTATACCTATAGCAATAGCAAAGCTTGTGTCAGAAAAAAGGGCTTTGGGTGATTATATAGGAGCCCATAGAGTTTTTAAGATTGCTTTTATGGGATTGGTAATAGGTGGAATATTGACATCTGCCTGCGTGATTTTTGGAGCAGATTTCATTGTAGAAAAAATTGGTAATAATAAGGCCTATTATTCTATGATAGCCCTTGGACCAGCATTATTTTTTGTTCCAATAACTTCTGCTTTTAGAGGATATTTTCAAGGTATACAAGATATGGTGCCTACTGCAGTCTCTCAAGTTGTAGAGCAATTGGGTAGAGTTATAGTAGGTCTATACTTGGCATATATATTGCTAGATAGAGGACTGGATGTAGCAGCAGGAGGAGCCTCTTTTGGTGCATCAGCTGGTGCTGTTATGGGAATGATAGCTATTATGATTATATATATAAGAAGAAGGAAGGATATATTAAGGGATGTTAGTTCTTCTGAAATATATAAGGCAGAAAGTACTAAAGACATAATCAAAGATATATTATATATAGCTGTACCTATAACTATAGGTTCTTCGGTAGTTCCACTTTTAAATACTATTGATGTTGCTATAGTTATGAGAAGGCTACAGCTCATAGGATATACTGAAGCTGAAGCTTCTGGGCTCTATGGACAGTTAACTGGTATGGCTCAAACATTGATTAATTTTCCACAGATTTTTTCTATAGCATTGGCAGTAAGTTTAGTACCTGCTATATCAGATGCTAGAGCTAGAAAAAATTATAATCAATTAAAGAGGATCGTTTCTTCAGGTATAAGGGTCACATTACTTATTGGACTACCTGCAGCTATGGGACTGTTTGTTTTGGCAACGCCAATAATGAAATTATTATATTTTAATAATCCCCTAGAGGTACAGCATAGTGCTGGTAGCATACTAGCTGTACTTAGTTTTAGTGTTATATTTTTGACTATGGTTCAAACGTTAACAGCTATTCTTCAAGGTATAGGTAAACCAATAATACCTGTATTCAATTTATTGATAGGGGCATTGGTAAAATTGGTATTGACATATGTATTGACTGCTATACCAGCTATTGGTATAAAAGGTGCAGCTATAAGTACTATCATGGCCTATCTTATAGCATCAATATTGAATTTTATATATGTGAAGAAGCATATTAGGGTGTCTTTTAGCTTTATTGATATTATAATAAAACCTTTAATCTCTGTACTGATTATGTCGGGAACTGTATTTTTATTATATGAGTCACTGGATAGTGTTATCGGTGAAAATGTATCAACAATTTTATCAGTACTTATAGGAGCAATAATATATGGAGTATTATTGATATTAACAGGTTGTGTGAAAAAGTCAGATTTAGATATAGTACCAGCAGGTGAAAAAATATCGAAAATACTTAAAATTAAAAATTAATTAAGGGGTGCTATATGAGTCGTAAAAACTTTATAAAAGGGGCTGCAATATTGGGAATAGCAGGTCTTTTAGCAAAGATACTGGGATTTTTTTATAGAATACCCATAGTAAATATATTAGGTGATGTAGGTAATGGATATTTGATGCAGTCTTTTCAAGTATATAATATCTTATTAGCACTATCTACTTCGGGACTAAATGTAGCTATAGCTAAACTAGTGTCTGAAAAGAGGGCTATGGGAAGTAATAGAGGTGCCCATAGAGTATTTGAAGTGTCTTTAATGATGCTTGCTGCTGGTGGGGCTATTTCAGCAATAATAGTATACCTTGGAGCAGATGCTATAGTTAGGATAGGAGGGAATAGTAATGCATACTATTCTATGGTTGCATTAATACCTGCATTGTTCTTTGTTCCAATAATGTCATCTTTTAGAGGGTATTTTCAAGGCAGACAAAATATGACCCCTACTGCTGTAAGTCAGGTAGTAGAGCAATTTATAAGGGTTATAATCGGACTATGGTTGGCGTACATTCTTGTGGACAGTGGCATAGATATAGCTTCAGGAGGGGCATCATTTGGCTCGTCAGCAGGTGCTATAGTAGGTACTATGTCTATAGTATTTATATATATGATCAATAGAAAGAAAATAAAAAAAGAGTTCAAACAAGATACTATAAAGCATATAGAATCTAAAAAGACTATAATGAAAAGAATAATGAATATAGCTATACCACTATCCATAGGGGCTATAGTAGTACCATCAATGACATTTATTGATATAGCTATAATAACTAAGAGGATTCAATTGATAGGTTATACAGAGCAACAGGCAACTGGATTTGTAGGGCAAATTGGCATGGCCAATACTATTATAAATGTTGCGATGATATTTTCTGTATCTTTAGCAATGAGTTTAGTGCCTATAGTATCTGAATATAATGCCAAGAATAATTATAACAATATAAAAAGAATAACTAAGTCTGGTATAAGGATGGCTCTTTTAATAGGACTACCAGCTGCATTGGGTATTTCTATACTTTCCACAGATATTATAAAACTTTTATATTATAGTAGATCTATTGAAGTAAAGGAAAGTGCAGGTGGCATACTTGAAATTTTAGCATTTACTGTATTATTTTTGACATTGGTACAATCATTAACGGCTATTTTACAAGGATTAGGCAAAGTATTAATTCCAATAAAGAATCTGGCAATAGGGGCTATTATAAAAATAGTTCTGACATATATACTGATAGTGATGCCAGGAATAGGAATAAAGGGAGCGGCTATAAGTACCGTTTCAGCATATCTAGTGGCAGCTATATTAGATTTTATTGCAGTAAAGAAGTATACAGCTACCGAATTTGAAATTAAAAATATATTTGTTAAGCCATTAGTATCAGTTTCAATTATGTCAGTCACAGTATGGGTATTTCATAAATATATATTTACCTTCATTGACCCTAGAGTAAATACTTTGCTATCTGTCTGTGTGGGAGTATTGACATATGGAATAGCTTTGATTATTACAGGTTCTATAACTGCAACAGACTTCAGTTTATTACCTGGTGGCAATAAAATAGCTGCTAATTTGAAAAAAGTGGGCATACTAAGGTAAAATCAGTTCATAGTTTATAGTTCTCAGTTTATAGTTCTCAGTTCTTAGTTCTTAGTTGTTAGGAAAGAAGGGGGACGCTAGCGTCCCCCTAAGAGCCAAGAACTAAGAACTAAGAGCCAAGAACTAAGAACTAAGAGCCAAGAACTAAGAACTAAGAGCCAAGAACTAAGAACTAAGAGCCAAGAACTAAGAACTAAGAGCCAAGAACTAAGAACTAAGAGCCAAGAACTAAGAACTAAGAGCCAAGAACTAAGAGCCAAGAACTAAGAACTAAGAGCCAAGAACTAAGAGCCAAGAACTAAGAGCCAAGAGCCAAGAGCCAAGAACTAAGACCCAAGAGCTAATAAAAAGAGGTGAATGGATATATGGGTAAAATTATAATTATAGGTATGGGACCGGGAGATAAGGATTATTTAACCTTAGAAGCATTTGAAAAGATTAAAAATGGCAATAATATATACTTAAGAACGGCATGGCATGGAGTAGCTGAATATTTAACATCTCAACAGATAAATTTTTATAATTATGATTATGTATATGAAGAAAAAGATAGCTTTGACGATGTTAATAAGTTCATATGTGATGATTTGGTACAAAAGTCTCAAAAATACGGAGAAATAAATTATTGTGTACCTGGAAATCCCTTTGATGGTGATGATACTGTGAATATGCTTATCGATATGGAGGCTGATAAATTAGTAGAATTAGAGATAATAGAGGGATTAAGTACGGTAGATTTAGTAATGAATATTGTAAAAAGAGATCTAATGGATGGGACTAAAATATTAAACGGATTGAACATTAATAGCCGTGATATGGATATAAACCTTGATATTATCGTATTCCAAATATATAATAGAATCATAGCATCAGAATTTAAGGTTATGATTACAGATGTATATGGAGATAATTATAATGTATATGTAATTGAGAATACTGGAATTAAAAATGCACACAAAGTGCATTATATACCTATATATCAACTTGATAGAGTATGTTCATTTGATTATAATACTGTGATTTTTATTCCTAAGATGGAAAAAGAAAATAGAAAAGTTTATAATATGTATAATTTAATTAATATTATGGAAATATTAAGAAGTAAAGATGGCTGCCCATGGGATATGAAGCAGACCCATGACTCTTTGAGGCAATATGTGTTGGAAGAAGCCTATGAAGTTGTGGATGCTATAGATATTGGGGATATAGATTCAATAGTTGAAGAGCTGGGAGATCTATTGTTACAGGTAGTGTTCCATAGTCAAATAGCCAGTGAAGAAGGTGATTTCAATATAAAAGATGTCACTACTGGCATATGTAAAAAACTCATATATAGGCATCCCCATGTTTTTGGAGAAAAGAAAGCCAAGGGTATAGAAGATGCCAATAGTAATTGGAATGATATGAAGGCTGTAGAGAAGGCTATAAAGACCCATACCGACAGAATGAAGGACATACCAGCAGGATTATCTTCATTGATGAAATCCTATAAAGTTCAAAAAAGGGCAGCAGATGTAGGATTTGATTGGGATGAGATTGCTGATGCATATGATAAGATTAATGAAGAATTACAAGAAGTTAGAGAGGAAGAAAGGGGTGGTGATGAACAAAAGATAGAAGAGGAGATTGGAGATCTATTATTTGCGGTAGTTAATGTAAGTAGGTTTTTGCATGTAAATCCTGAGACAGCATTAAATAAGACTGTGAAAAAATTCATAGAAAGATTTGAGTTTATAGAAAACACAGCATTAAAAGAAAACAAGGATTTAAATGAGATGTCTTTACAGGAAATGGATAAACTATGGAATATGGCAAAGATACATAAAAAATAGGTAAAAATTATCCTTGAAAAGAAGGATTTTAGCAAAAAACCTAGAATATGCTATACGTACTAATTTTAATAATGAAAAATAGGGAGGTATTTATTGTGAACAAAGCTGAATTAATTACAAGTATAAGCGAAAAAAGTGGATTGACTAAAAAAGATGCCGAAAGTGCATTAAATGCATTTATGAAGAGTGTAGAATCTGCTTTAGTTGACGGAAACAAGGTTCAATTAGTAGGTTTTGGAACTTTTGAAGTGAGAGAAAGAAAAGCTAGAGAGGGAAGAAATCCAAGAAATCCAGAGGAAAAGATTATGATACCAGCATCAAAAGCACCAGTATTTAAGGCAGGAAAGACTTTAAAGGAAGCTGTTAATAAATAGAAATGAATATAAAAAATCAGGTCTAAGCCTGATTTTTTTATTAGATTTGTAAGAGGAGATTTTCATGAGAGTAGATAAGTTTTTGAAAAATGCTAGAATAATAAAACGAAGAACTATAGCTAAAGAGGCCTGTGAACAAGGAAGAGTACTTGTAAATGGAAAAGAATCAAAACCTGGAGTAGAGGTAGATATCGGAGATATAGTACAAATAAATTTTGGAAATAATAAAATGAAAATAGAAATAATAGATATATCTGAACATGTGCCTAAAGACAAAGCTCAGGACATGTATAAAATATTAAATTCATAGATAGAGAGATAATAGAGACGCCCATTTGGGCGTCTTAGTTTTTATAAATAGGTAATTAGTTACTAACTAGTTTAATAAAGAGTTTTAAATGTTAAATAGGTGTATTTTTGCATAAAAATATAAAATAAATCATATCTATATAGTAATAATAATTGGGGTAGGGGGAGAGTAGCTTGGATAATAATTCAAATATTGGCAAGCAACAGAACTTGATATTAGAAAACAGAAAAAGTTTATCCATATCAGGGATTGAGCACGTAAATAGTTTTGATGAAAATACTATAGTTCTCAGTACTGTGCAAGGACTACTAACTATAACAGGTAAAGAGTTAAATATAAATAAAGTCAATCTAGAAGATGGTAATGTGAAAATAGAGGGTCATGTAGAGGGCTTAGTATATTCTAATAAAGAATTTACTAAGGAAAAGGGAAAGGGATTTTTGAAAAAAATGTTTAAATAGGGATGGTTTATATGGAAGGATTTGTTGCAAATCAAGCTCAAATATTTTTCAATACGTTTTTAGGAGGTGTGTTTATAGGGATAATCTATGATATATATGTGACCTTTAGACACTTTTATAAACCTAAAAAAATAGCATCTTGCTTTGGAGATTTATTATTTTGGTTCTTTACAGTTATAGTAATAGGCACTATACTTTTTTATAGTAATTGGGGAGAAATCAGAGGATATACATTATTGGGATTTTTGATAGGTGTATTATTTTATTTTAAATTTATAAGTAAGTTTATAAGAAAGATTTTAATGATAGTTGGAGATAAAGTATGTAAATTCATTGTTAGAGTTGCATATATAGTTTGCTATCCTTTTAATAAAATTGGAAAAATATTAAGATTTATATATAATCCACTTTCATCTAAAACAAATAAGATATATAATAAAATAAAGTATTTATTTAGATTACCCAAGGTAGTTTGTTCTGATATTAGAAAATACTATAAGATGATTATCATGAAAAAATCGTGAAGAAGGGTGATTTTATTATGTCTAATGACAAAGGAAAAACGAGACTAAAGATAAGACATCTATTAATCCTCTTTTTTGTTATTTATCTTTTATCTACATTTATAAAACAGCATAGAATGATAACAACATTAGAAGCAGAAAAAGTGCAAAGAGAAGAACAAGTCATGGAGTTGCAACAGGAAATAGAGGAAATAAAAGAAAATGTTGAAAATTCTGATTCACTTGAGTATATAGAGAAAATTGCAAGGGAAGAACTTAAAATGGTGAAACCTGAAGAAATAATATTTATAGATAAAAATAAATATAAGGAAAAAGAGACTGAATAACTGGAAATAGCTTATATTGACATATTTTTAATTATAATATATACTTATTAAAGAAAGATGAGTATGCTACTTGTTATATTGTTTTATAACACATAGAGAATATTTTTATAAAAAATGATTTTCCTAATGTGTTTTAATAAAATTTATACTATTTTAATAAAATATATCGAAGAGCAGAGGTTTTGTTCTAAAGAGAATACTTAGAAGGAGGAATACTTTATTTATGCCAGCTAAAGTAGGTACAGTGGTTGAAGGCACTGTGACAGGGATAACAAACTTTGGTGCTTTTGTTCAATTGCCAAGCGGAAAAGCTGGGCTAGTCCACATTTCTGAAATATCCCATGATTATGTAAACAATATTAATGATTATCTGAAAAAGAATCAGAAGGTCAAAGTTAAGATTTTGTCTATAGATGGAGAAGGGAAGATAAGTCTATCTATAAGACAAGCTCAACCTAAGAAGAGTAGTTCTAAACCTGAAGAGATTGATTGGACTTCTAAAAGCGATGTAAAGATGAAGTCTATGTCTTTTGAAGATAAGATGTCTAAGTTTTTAAAAGACAGTACTGAAAGGCAAGAACAATTAAAAAGCAGGGAATCGAAAAGAGGTCAGTCTAGAGGCCGTTAATATATTGATATGTTTAAAGCGGCAATTTAAACCGGAGTTATCCGGTTTTTCTTTTTGTCTAAAAAAATACTTAATTAGGGAAAATAAAAAATAATATTAGTTATTGTCAAAAAGTTTTTTTGTATGGACAACCTGTATTGACAAATATCTTAGCAAACATTTGATACAATGACATCAATTAAAATAAGGATGGTGGTATCAAATGATAAATAAGGTTGAATGGATGACAGTTAAGAATGTGAAGGAGACATCTGGACAACCCTCCACGTTATCAAGATTAAAGGGAGTAGATCTTTCATATTTTTTTATTAGTATAATGACTTTTTTAGTTTCAAGAGCAGTAATAATGGATAATATAACACCTTTTGGAATAACTTTTTTAGCGGTATTAATGAAGATGAGGAAAGAAAAGATTCTAATACCTTTTCTAATATCGGGGTTTTCATTATTTACAGTGCATGGTGTTGACTCATATAAGTATTTGATTCCATTAGGTATAATTTTTTTATGCCAAAATAATTTAAAGAAAAAGGGTAATATAGCTACAGCGGCCATATTGGCAACTATTTTATTTATAACAAAGGCATCTTATATAATTTTTTCAAAGGTATATGTATATGATTTAGTAATAGCTTTTTTCGAATCAATTATAATATTTTCTTTAACATATGTATTTCTCTATAATTTACCATCAGTACAGAAAAGCTATGACAGAAAACTATCCACAGAAGAAATGATATCTTGTTCAATAATACTATCCCTTGCTCTCTTAGGGATTGGAAGTAGTACATTTATGGGAGTAAGTATAAAATATATTTTCTCAATACTGACAATATTGTTAGTCTCTTATAATATAGGCATGTCATATGGAACAGTTATAGGGGTAAGTATAGGAATGGTACTCTCATTATCAACTATGAATACGCCCTATATAATTGCTATATTTAGTATATCTAGTTTGTTGACTGGATTGTTCAAAGATTTAGGAAAATTTTTAGGGGGAGTAGGATTTTTCATAGGAAATAGTTTAATATCTTATTATGCAAATGGTCTTAGTGAACCTATTATAGGATATAAAGAAATAGGATTGGCATTAATACTTTTTATTGTATTAAATAAAAAGTTTAGTGAAAGCTTAGACAAATTGTGGTCAACACATAAAGAAGTTGTCAATTGTCCATCTGAGAGTTATGATAATTACGATATTAGAAATAGAACATGTGATAGACTTAAAGATATTTCTACTGTTTTTGAAGAATTGGCAGCTACATTTATGCAGGTTGTAAGACAAGAAAGGCCTAGTAATCAGAAAGATATATCTAAATTTGCTGAAGCTATGATTGATGGTATATGTAAAGAATGCCCAATGTATAGATTCTGTTGGGAAAATGATTTCTACAACACATATAATTCTATGTTTGAATTGATCAATACAATTGAGGTAAAGGGTAAATTGACGGAAGATTTAATGCCAAATAATTTAAAAAAGAGATGCATAAAGTCTAAAGATATTTTGAATAAGGCCGATTATTTATTTGAAATATATAAAAGTAATCACAAATGTAAAAAAATAATTGCTGAAAACAGACAGCTTATAGCTCAACAGCTAGAGGGTGTTTCGCAGATAATTTCTACATTAAGTGAAGATATATCAAAAGATGTTAAAATAAAGAGGAATGTTGAAGAGGATATATGGACTAATTTGATTAATCAAAATATAGAAGTAAAGAAGGTATTGGTAACAGAATATGAAGACGGGGAATTTGAAATATATTTAGAAATCGCCAATAATGATATGTCCACATTGATTGAGAAAAAGGTGATTTCTACAGTTTCCAAGGTAGTGGGAATGGAGCTCAAAAGGGATGATTTTTTCGATGATGGAAGCATCAGAAATAGAGTTAAATTTAAATTAATAAAGACTAATAAATTTGAGGCAATAACTAAAGTTGCCAAATATGAGAGCTCTATGGATGCCATATCGGGAGATAGTTTTACATTTGGAGAGAAGGATAATAAGTATTATGTAGCATTGAGTGATGGAATGGGTATAGGGAAAAGGGCAAATAGAGAAAGTGAAGTTACTATATCTATATTGGAGAAGCTTTTACAGGCAGGGTATGATAAAGAATTAGCCTTAAAGACTATCAATTCCATACTTGTGTTAAAATCAGAGGATGAGATGTCTAGTACAATAGATGTTTCTCATATAGATCTATATACAGGAAGAACTCAATTTATAAAAGCAGGATCTGCCCCCACATTTATAAAAAGAGATGATACTGTGGAGGTTATAAATAGTAATAGTCTTCCAGCAGGTATACTAAAGGAAGTAGATTTCAATGTATACGAAAAGGATTTAAAAAATGGAGATTTAATAATAATGGTGTCTGATGGTGTGCTAGATGCCAATAAAGATATTGACGACAAAGAAAAATGGCTGTGTGAAAGTATAAATAATATGGGTACTGTGAATCCACAGAAATTAGCAAATTATATCTTGGATTTGGCATTGGATGTTGCTACAGATGAGGATATTGATGATATGACTGTATTAGTAACTAAAGTTTGGAAAGGGCTATAGTATATTGGTATTAATGGAAAAGGAGTTTAAAATTTAGGAGACGATATCGTCTCCTAAATTTTTTATAGAAAGAGATACGTTAGAATTTTGATAAATAATTACTATTCACTGTTAAAGATTATTAACTAAATAGAGTTGACAAATTAATTCTAAAATATAATATATAGTATGTAATATGTAAAAGTAGAAATAAAGTTTTTTTAATTACAATATTTTAGGGTATAAGAGTATATGAATAAAATTAAAGAAAATAATAAAAAAAGGAACAATTTTGGAAACTGAATATTGGGATGTGGTTATATGAAAAAAAAGATGATGGAAACTATACAGAGACATGATATGATACAAAAGGGAGATAATATTTTAATAGGGGTATCTGGTGGGCCCGATTCAATGGCCCTTTTTTCTCTTTTAAGGGAGATTTCAATAGAAATGTCTTTAACATTATTGGTAGCCCATGTAAATCATGGAGTTAGAGGTGAAGCTGCTGATAAGGATGAAGAATATGTAAAAGATATATGTAAAAAATGGGGAATACCTTTTTACTCTAAGAGGGTGAATATGGATGAGTATGCCAAGATTCATGGGCTTACATCAGAGGAAGCAGGAAGGGCTTTAAGGTATGGTTTTTTTAATGAAATATTGAAGAAAAAAGAAGGGGGGAAAATAGCTGTTGCTCATAATAAAGGGGATCAAGCTGAGACTGTATTAATGAGGTTTATTAGAGGGACAGGAGTAGATGGACTTAAAGGAATAGAATATAAAAATGGAAATATAATAAGGCCTCTTTTGGATATTAGTAGAGAAGAAATAGAGAGGTATTGTGAAACAGAAAACCTTAGTCCCCGCATAGATAAGACTAATTTAGAACCTATATATGGTCGGAATAAAATAAGATTAGAAATGATTCCCTATATACAGGATAATTTTAATGAGGGCATTATAGATACATTGTGTAGGATGGCTAATTTAATGGAAGTGGATGGTGAATATTTAAATGAATGTGCTAAAAGGTCATATAAAGAGGTCTTAGAACAGAAAACAAGATATGAAATAAGATTAAATATCTATAAGTTTTTAAGCCTACATAATGCTATCAAAGGTAGAGTAATAAGGCATGCATTGGAATGTTTGCTGGGTCATCTTACAGGAATAGAAGAAAGACATATTAGAAGTATTATAGAGTTAGTATCCACTAAAAAAGTGGGTAAGACTATAGATATGCCCTATGGGCTTAAAGTGTACATAAGTTATGAAGATTTTTTAATAAAGAAAAAGGATTTTTATATCACTAAAGACTATAAAGTTAAATTAGATATGGACAAAGAAAACCTATTACATCCTATAGACGCTAAAATCACATGTAAGGTGTTTGATATTAATGAAATACATACTAAATCTAAACACAGGTTTATAAAATATTTTGATTATGATAAAATAAAAGACGGATTATATATAAGGAATAGAAGAAGTGGTGATAGAATTAAGCCTTTAGGAATGAATGGTACAAAAAAACTCAAGGATTTTTTTATAGACCAGAAGATTCCCAAATATCTGAGGGACAGTATACCCATTATTACAGATGGTGATGGCATAGTATGGATTGTAGGATATAGAATAGGAGATCCTTATAAAATCGATGAAAACACTAAAAAAATATTGATGGTAAAATACGAAGGGGAGGATTTAAATGAGAGAAGATCTTGAAAGTATTCTAATAAGTACTGAAGAAATTCAAAAAAAAGTAAAGAAATTGGGAGAAAAAATAACTGAGGACTATAGGGATAAAGATTTAATGTTGATATGTGTACTGAAAGGCGCTGTAATGTTTATGACTGATTTGGCACAATCAATAGATTTACCTTTAGATATGGATTTTATGGCTGTTTCCAGCTATGGAAATGCGTCTAAGTCTAGTGGTGTTGTAAGGATAATAAAGGATTTAGAGACAAGCATAGAAGGAAAGGATATCTTGATTGTAGAAGATATAATAGACAGTGGTCTTACATTGAACTATTTAGTAGATATATTAAAATCTAGAGGACCTAATTCAGTTAAAATATGTACACTCCTTGATAAACCTGAAGGAAGGCAAGCGCCAGTGGAAGTGGATTATATGGGATTTGATGTGCCAAATGAATTTGTAGTTGGATATGGATTAGACTTTGCAGAAAAATATAGAAATTTACCGTATATAGCAGTGCTTAAAGAAGAGATTTATAAGTAAAAGGTACTTATATACATAATTTAAATCCATCAATTATGCAATTTTTCATATAAATTGTATTTTATAATTGAATATGTTAGAATGAAATGATACTATGATTTTATTTCGAGAGAGGAGGACTGTAGTTGAGGAAATTTTTCAGGGGTATAAGTTTTTATTTACTTATATTCATTATAATAATAGTTATAGTACAGCTTGTAGCCCAACCTATGGATCAAACTGTGAAGATACCATATACGCAATTAGAAAAAGAAATAGAAAGTGGAAATATTAAGAGGATAAAATTAGTTGAAAATTCTGTGACTGGACAGTTGGCTGATGGTAAGCCTTTTGTATCCCATGTGCCTAATATTCAAAAAGAATATTATGATGAATTAGTTAAAGAAAGTGGTATAGAAGTTGTAGCAGAACCGGAGCCAGGTACTCCTTGGTTTTTACAAGCGTTACCAACTATTTTTATGGTTCTGATTTTTATAGTATTTTGGTTTGTGTTTATGCAGCAGTCTCAAGGTGGCGGAGGACGGGTAATGTCCTTTGGTAAAAGCAAGGCTAAAATGCATAAAGAAAATGAAGGTAAAAAGGTTACTTTTGATGATGTGGCAGGACTAGATGAGGAAAAAGAGGAACTGAAGGAAATAGTAGATTTCCTAAAGAATCCTAAGAAGTTTATTGAATTGGGAGCGCGGATTCCTAAAGGTGTTTTGATGGTAGGTCCTCCAGGAACAGGAAAAACTTATTTATCTAGGGCTGTATCAGGAGAAGCAGGAGTACCATTTTTTAGTATAAGTGGTTCTGACTTTGTTGAAATGTTCGTAGGTGTAGGTGCTTCTAGAGTTAGAGATTTATTTGAACAAGCAAAAAAGAATTCTCCTTGTATTGTATTTATTGATGAAATAGATGCAGTGGGTAGAAGGAGAGGTGCTGGTCTTGGTGGAGGACATGATGAAAGGGAACAAACATTGAATCAGCTTTTAGTTGAAATGGATGGTTTTGGAGAAAATGAAGGTATCATAATAATAGCTGCAACAAATAGACCAGATATATTGGACCCAGCACTATTAAGACCAGGAAGATTTGATAGACAGGTGAGTGTAGGTGCACCTGATATAAAGGGAAGAGAAGAGATACTAAAGATTCATACGAGGAACAAACCTCTTGATGAAGGAGTAGACTTAAAGATAATAGCTAGAAGAACTCCAGGATTTACTCCTGCGGATATAGAGAACCTTGTTAATGAAGCTGCTCTTCTATCTGCTAGGGAGAATTTGAAAAAGGTACCTATGCATTTACTTGAAGAGGCCATAACTAAGGTTATAGCAGGACCTGAAAAGAAAAGTAGAATAATAAGTGAAAGTGAGAAAAAGCTTACTGCTTACCATGAAGCAGGTCATGCGGTAGTTGCTAGGCTTCTGCCCAATACCGACCCTGTTCATTTGATAACTATAATACCCCGTGGTAGAGCTGGTGGTTTTACAATGATACTACCTACTGAAGATAAATATTATATGAGAAAGGTAGAAATGGAAGAGAGTTTAGTCCATCTATTAGGAGGAAGAGTTGCAGAAAAACTTGTATTAGACGATATAAGTACAGGTGCATCCAACGATATAGAGAGAGCAACTAAAATTGCTAGGAATATGGTAACTCATTATGGTATGAGTGAAGAATTAGGGCCAATGACATATGGTGATGACAATAATGAAGTATTCCTTGGTAGAGATATAGGAAGAAGCAAAAATTACAGTGAAGAAGTGGCAGCAAAGATAGACAATGAAATGAGAAAAATTATAGATATGGCATATAATAAGGCAGAGAAGTTGTTAAGTGAAAATATGGAGAAGCTTCATAAAGTAGCCCAGGCATTATTGGAAAAAGAAACATTAAATGCCCAGGAATTTGAAGAAATATTTAGTGAAGCGTAATAAAGATGCCTAAAAGAGCCATTTGAGGCTCATGGCAAAGGTGTAGAAAAGTTAGTAGGTAATAGTTAGTAGTTAGTAGTTGATGGTGGAAATCTTATGGATTTTATCATTAGACTACTAACCACTAACTACGAACTACTAACTTTTTTATGTTTAAAATTAGCTATGAAAGAAGATTCAGAAAAAACAAAAAACAAGCAGGATTTTTAAAAAAGAACATCGAATATAAAGTAAACATCATAATAGGAACAGAATGTTTATTATATGAACAAAAAGGGGGTGTTTATATGTCTTAAAATATAGCATATATTTATAATACTACAATGGTATTGAAGAGATTACCTTAAAGGTTTTATAAATTGACAACTATAGATATTGGCAAGTAAGTAAATAATAATACAGATATGGAAGAAATCAAATCCAAATATTATGAGGAGGTTTTATATGTCTAGTAATATGAAAACTGAGAAGAGGTTTAAGGTACCCCATACGTATGTTATTCTTTTTTCTGTAATATTGATAATGTCAATATTGACATATGTAATACCAGCAGGAGAGTTTGAAAGAGTTGAAGATCCTAGTACAAATAGGACTGTGGTAGACCCAGAATCTTTTCATAATGTAGAACAAAATCCAACAAGAATATTTGACTTATTTCAATCTATACCAAAGGGAATGAAAAGTGCATCTACAATAATATTTTTTATATTTATTGTTGGCGGTTCATTTCAGATAATAACAGGTACTGGAGCTATAGAAGCTACTATAGCTAAAATAGCATTGAGTTTAAAAGGAAAAGAAAAAATGATGATTCCCATATTTGTATTGATGTTTTCTATAGCAGGTGGAACTATAGGTATGGCGGAAGAGGCCATAGTATTTGTACCCATAGGCATTGCACTAGCGAGGGCGTTGGGATTTGATTCAATAACTGGTACTGCTATGATTACTTTAGGTGCTGCATGTGGATTTACATCGGGATTTATGAATCCTTTTACTGTAGGAGTGGCTCAAGGAATAGCAGAATTACCTATGTTCTCTGGAATAGCTATAAGATTGGCTATATTGGTAGTAATGGTAGTGGCTACTACCATATATTTGATGAGATATGCTGAAAAAGTAAAAAACAATCCTGAAAAGAGTGTTGTTCGAGAGCTGGAATTACAAGAAAAGGCTCAAGTGATTGATTTAGATAATATACCAAAGTTTCAAACACAGCATTATTTTGTTTTACTGGCATTAATTGTAGGGTTTGCTACTATAATTTTTGGAGTGTTTAAATACGGTTGGTACATTACAGAGATAGGATCTACATTTTTGGCTATGGGCATAATAGGTGGTTTTTTAGGAAAACTTGGCCCTAGTAGAGTTGCACAGGAGTTTGTATCGGGGGCTAAATCTATAGTATTTGGTGCATTAGTTGTAGGGGTGGCAAGGGGGATATTGGTAGTTATGCAGGATGGTATGATTATAGATTCCATAATAAATGGCTTAGCCTCAGCTATCCAAACACTACCTAAATCTATTTCTGTATTGGGCATGTATATAACACAGATAGTAATTAATTTCTTTATACCCTCTGGTAGTGGTCAGGCAGCAACTACTATGCCTATAATGACTCCCCTTGCGGATATTATAGATGTGACGCGGCAAACTGCTGTTATGGCATATCAATTTGGAGATGGGTTTACTAACTCTATAATACCTACATCGGGAGCATTAATGGGTGTATTATCTATAGCTAAAATTCCTTATGAAAAATGGGTTAAATTTTTATGGCCCCTTATGCTTGTTTGGGTGGCTATAGGTGCTGGATTTCTATTGTTTGCAAGTGTAGTTAATTATGGACCCTTTTGAGGATGCTATATTTCATAATGAGAATAGAAGAAAAACTGTACCCTAAATTAAATAAAAGATATAATGGATATACTGGACTTTGTATAATAAATTTAAAAAAATAGCAGTTGAATTATATAGAATGTTAAACGAGGTAATATTTACCTCGTTTTTACTCATATAGTTTGTGATTACTAAAAAGGAGGGAAAAAAATGTATGATTTAAAAATAGTTAATGGTAAAATTATAGATTTAGATGCCAATGGATTTATTGATGGAGATATAGGAATAAAAGATGGCAAGATTGTTGACGTGGGAAATTGTCCATCAGAAGGGAAAAATACTATAGATGCTAAAGGGAAAATTGTATCTCCAGGATTCATAGATATCCATATGCATGAAGAAAAGATTGGATATTCTACTGATGGAGATGATTATGACATAGCTAATAATATGATTAAAATGGGGGCTACCACTTGTGTAGCAGGTAATTGTGGAAACAATAGACAAAGTGTTGAAGAATTTTTTGATTTTATAAATAAAAATGGGTCACCAGTCAACTATTTATCGGCATTGGGACATAATTATTTAAGGGAAATGGTAGGAATAGACAATAGATATAGACATGCTACAAAAATGGAAATACAAAAGATGCAAGATATAGTAAAAGAGTCTATTGGGAGTGGTATAATAGGTATATCATTTGGACTTGAATACTCTCCAGGAGTAGAATTTGAAGAGGTTATAGAACTGTGTAGGCCTTTGAAAGGGGATAGATTTTTGATATCTGCCCATTATAGAAAAGATGCTAAATATGGTATAAAATCTATAGATGAAATGATAGAAATTTCTAAAATTACAGGATTACCTATGCAAATATCTCATCTTGGTAGCTGTACTGCATATGGGATGATGAAAGAATCTCTAGAAGTGATTCAAAAGGCCATAGATGATGGAGTAGATGTTAAGGCGGATTGCTATCCTTACGATGCCTTTAGTACTAAGATAGGTTCAGCCGTATTTGATGAAGGTTGTCTTGAATTATGGAATAAATCTTACAATGATATATTGCTTACTGAGACGCCATACAAAGGCATGAGATGCGATGAAAATATGTTTTATGATGCCAGGGAAAATCACCCTGAAATGCTAGCTGTGGCATTTGTTATGAATGAAGATGAAGTAATAGAGGCAATAAAGGCTCCTTTTGTCATGGTAGCCAGTGATGGTATATATAATAGGGGGCAGGGACATCCTCGGGGAGCAGGTACTTTTCCTAGAGTTTTAGGTAGATTTGTTAGAGAACAGGAAGCATTATCCCTTATAGAGGCTGTAAGGAAGATGACATCTATGCCAGCAAAGAGATTGGGACTTAAATCAAAGGGAAAAATAAAGCCTGAATTTGATGCAGATATTGTTATATTTAATCAAGACACCATAATAGATGGAGCAACATTTGAAAATCCTACATTACCACCTAATGGCATAGATTATGTTATAGTTAATGGGCAAATAGCAGTAAAAGAAAATAAAATTATTAATGGAAGGATAGGAAGAGTTATAAAAAGAGAGGAATTATAATATAGGGGGGCGTTAATATATGAAGGAAGATATAAAGAATATTATAAAGGATATAAAAGAAGAATTGATAGAACTTAGTGAATATATCTATAAAAATCCTGAATTAGGATATGAAGAATATAAGGCCTGTGATGTCCATGAGAGACTACTTCAGGAACATGGTTTTAAAGTAGAAAAAGAGTATATGGGTATGGAGACAGCATTTAGGGCTGTATTTGATAGTGGAAAAGAAGGACCTACTGTGGCATATTTATCAGAATACGATGCCCTTCCTGATATAGGCCATGGATGTGGGCATAATATTCTGGGGACTACAAGTACTGGTGCAGGAATAGCCCTTAGCAAATTTTTAAAGGATTTGGGAGGTAAAGTGGTAGTTTTTGGGACTCCAGCCGAGGAAACCAGTGGAGGTAAGGTTTATATGACTGATAATGGTGCATTTGATGATATAGATATTGCATTAATGGCCCATCCTGCTGAAAAGCACTATAAAAGTGGTGCATCTTTGGCTATGGATGCCATAGAATTTGTATTTAGAGGAAGGACAGCCCATGCAGCATCTAACCCTGATAAAGGTATAAATGCTTTGGATGCAGCTATAAATACATTTAATAATATAAATGCAATGAGAGAGCATATACGAACTGATGCAAGGGTACATGGCATTATAAAAGACGGTGGAAGGGCAGCCAATATAGTACCAGATTTAGCAATAGCACAGTTTTATACCAGGGCCACCACAAAGACATATTTAAAAGAATTATCAGAAAGGGTAAAAAATTGTGCTAGAGGTGCATCGTTGGCAGCAGGTACAGAACTTGAGATTAGAAATTATGAGGCATCATATGATAACCTGATAACCAATAGTATTTTATCAGATATATATGTGAAGCATCTTCGTGATATGGGAGTTAAGGATATCCAAGAACCTAAAGAGAGTTTTGGTTCATTAGATGCAGGAAATGTAAGTCATGTATGCCCTACAATACATCCTTATTTTGCAATAAGTGAAAAGGAAATAGTAGCTCATACTAGAGAATTTGCAGAAGAGACTATTAAACCATTTGCCTATAGTCAAATGGTAAAGACTATAGGGGCATTAGTGTGGACAGGATTAGATGTGATAAAAGATAAACAATTGTTAGATAGCATAAAAGCTGAATTTACTAAAGTAGAACCTTAATTATTATGTTATAATGTTGTTGAATACTTGCGGAGGTGATTTTATGGAGTTTAATCTTAGAATAGGTATGGAGGCAGAGGTTGAAGCATTGGTAGATGAGAATTCAACTGCTGCAAAATTTGGAAGTGGTGGTATAGAGGTATATGCTACTCCTATGATGGTGGGGCTTATGGAAAATGCAGCACTTACTGCTGTAGATAAAGAATTGGGAGAAGAGTATTCTACAGTGGGAATAAATGTAAATGTGAATCATATTGCAGCTACACCTGTGGGAATGAAGGTGAAGGCATTGGCTAAATTGGTAAAAATTGAAGGAAAAAAGCTGTATTTTGAGGTAGAGGCCTATGATGAGAAAAAACAGATAGGCAAAGGAAGACATACGAGGTATATAGTGGACTCAAAAAAATTCTTAGAGAAAGTAAAGGAGCTTTAATTATTATGAATAATATAAAGTCTGATATAGAGATAGCCCAAGGGGCAGAGATGGAAACTATAGATAATATTGGAACAAAACTGGGTATAGAAACTAAGTATATTGAATTATATGGAAATTATAAGGGTAAAATATCCAGTGATATATGGAATGAAATAGAGGGTAAAAAAGATGGCAAATTGGTGTTGGTCACTGCTATAAATCCCACTGCAGCAGGAGAAGGAAAGACTACTACTAATGTGGGGTTAAGTATGGCATTGAATAAAATAGGTAAGAAAGCTGTATCTGCATTGAGGGAGCCATCCTTAGGGCCAAGTTTTGGAATAAAGGGTGGAGCAGCTGGTGGAGGATATGCCCAAGTAATTCCTATGGAGGATATAAACTTACATTTTACAGGGGATATACATGCCATTACCACAGCTCACAACTTATTGGCAGCATTGTTAGACAATCACATACATCAAGGTAATAAATTAAATATAGATACTAGAAAGGTTGTATGGAAAAGGGTATTAGATATGAACGATAGAGCCCTTAGGAATATAGTCGTAGGTTTAGGGGGCAAGACAAATGGAGTCCCTAGAGAAGATGGATTTGATATCACAGTGGCATCAGAGATAATGGCAATTTTATGCTTAGCTAACGATTTAATGGATTTGAAAAAGAGATTGGGTAGGATGATAGTTGCATATAATCATGACGATGAACCTATAACAGCAGATGATCTTGAAGCTACAGGCGCATTGACTATTTTACTTAAAGATGCAATAAACCCTAATTTAGTTCAGACATTGGAAAATACCCCTGCCATAATACATGGAGGACCCTTTGCCAATATAGCCCATGGATGCAATAGTGTTATGGCTACAAAATTGGGACTTAAGACTGCTGATTATGTAGTAACTGAGGCAGGATTTGGAGCGGATTTAGGTGCTGAAAAATTCTTTAATATAAAATGTAGATTTGCAAGGCTAAATCCCGATGCCGTAGTTATAGTTGCCACTGTGAGGGCATTGAAGATGCATGGAGGAGTTGCTAAGGCAGATTTGAGCAAGGAAAATATAGAGGCATTGAAGAAGGGCTTTGGGAACTTAGAAAAGCATATTGAGAATATATCTAAATTTGGAGTACCTTCTGTAGTAGCAATCAATAAATTTCCTACAGATACAGAAGGAGAACTTAAATTAATAGAAGACAAATGCAAGAAAATGAATGTGGACGTGGTACTATCAGATGTTTGGGCTAAAGGTGGAGAAGGAGGAATAGCCCTTGCTGAGAAAGTAGTGGAAATATCAGAAAATAAGTCTTCTAACTTTAAACCTATATACGATGAGAATGATACTATTGAAAACAAGATTGAAATCATAGCAAAAGAAATATATGGGGCTAATGGAGTGGAATTTAGTAAAAAGGCCTTAAAGAATATAAAAAAATATAATGATATAGGATTAGATAAATTACCTATATGTATGGCAAAGACTCAATATTCCCTTTCCGATGATCCTTCCCTTTTAGGCAAACCTGAAGGATTTACCATAATAGTAAGGGATATTAGGGCTTCAGCAGGGGCAGGTTTTTTAGTTGCTCTTACGGGAAATATAATGACTATGCCAGGTCTGCCTAGAGTACCTGCTGCAAATAAAATGGATATAGATAAAGATGGAGTGATAGAAGGATTGTTTTAATAAAAGGTTAGTAGTTCGCAACGAGTAGTTAGTAGTTGATGATGAAAAACCTATGAATTTCATCATTAAACTATTAGCTACTAACGGCTAACTACTAACCTTTTTTGTTGTGTTATAATCTACTAAAAACAATGGGAGATTTGCGGATATGAAAGAGAAAATAATAAAATATTTAAAGGACAATAAAGAAAGTTTTATGTCAGGACAACAGATAAGTGAAAAATTAGGAATAAGTAGAACTTCAGTGTGGAAACATATAAATCAATTAAAGGCAGAGGGATATGATATCAAGTCTTTTTCAAGAAAGGGATATAAACTGATGGATATACCTGATATACTTACTGAAGGTGAAATAAAAGATATGCTCAACACGAAATTTATAGGTAAGCATATAGTACATTTTGATACTGTAAAATCTACTAATGTCAAATCAAAGGAGTTAGCAGAAGAAGGTGCATTAGAAGGAACTGTAATTTTAAGCGAAGAACAGATAGGGGGTCGTGGAAGGCTAGGAAGGGATTGGATTTCTCCCAAAGGTAAGGGCATATGGATGTCTGTAATTTTAAAACCAAATATTGATCCAATACATGCGTCTAAAATTACTCAAATAGCAGCGGCAGCAGTTTACGATGGGATAAAGAATATAGGCTTAGATCCAGGGATTAAATGGCCTAATGACATAGTGTTAAATGAAAAAAAAGTATGTGGCATATTAACTGAAATGAGTGGAGAATTAAATAAAATAAATTACATAGTAGTAGGGATTGGGATAAATGTAAATCTCAATGAAAATGATATTCCTAATGAAATAAAAGATAAGGCTACATCTATATTGATAGAAAAGGGATCCAAGGAAGATAGAAAAAAATTAGTATCAAATATTTTAAATAAATTTGAAATTTTATACGATGAGTTTATAGAATCAGGTAAACTTACAGAGACTATAGATATATGTCGTGAAGGTTCAGTATTATTAGGAAAAGAGATTAGAATACTTTCTCAAGGAAAAGAAAAAGATAGGGCTATGGCGGTTGATATAGATGATAATGGGCAGTTGATAGTGGAATATAGAGATAAAAGGAGAGAGAAGCTATTTTCAGGAGAAATTTCAATAAGAGGAATTAATGGATATTTTTAAGCTATAAAAATACTAAGATTTTGAAATTAGTTGTTGCATATCTATATTAAAACTGCTAAAATAAAAGACGAAAAATGGCTAGCATCATAAGAGCTAGACCCCTTTTTTTAAAAAAAATAAAAATTCGACTAGTATCCATTATATGGAACTAGAGCGGGAGGTTGGAAAAATGTTAAAAAGTAGTTCTATGTCTTTATCGGTAAGAAAGCTTACCATTGTAGGAGTATTGGGTGCTATATCTGCGGTATTAGGATTGACGCCACTGGGCTTTATTCCTATAGGGCCTACTAGGGCCACCATTATGCACATACCTGTAATAATAGGTGCTATAGTTGAAGGACCTGTAGTAGGGATGTTGGTAGGGCTAATATTTGGAATTTTCAGTATGATACAGGCCATAATGAATCCGACACCGGTATCCTTTGTATTTCTGAATCCATTGGTTTCGTTATTACCTAGAGTGTTAATTGGTTTAGTTGCATATTATTCCTATATTGTGTTTAAAAAAATGGGAAGAGGTGCCTCTATTGTTACACTATTTATTATATGGATGTCAACACTTATATATTTAATAAAAAGTTTTATTACTCAGCTTAATACTGAGGGAATAGGTATGTGGCAAATTGTATTATCTGGGTTATTAGTGTTAGTGACATTGATTATAGGATATTTAGCACAAAAAAAATTAAATTATAAAGCATTAGAAGTAGTTATATCTGCTGCATTGGGAACATTGACAAATACAGTTTTAGTGCTATTTATGATATATATATTGTATGCTCAACAATTTGTTGAGAAAATAGGAGGAAATACTGATTTGGCAGGCAAGGTGATTTTTGGGATAGGAATAGCCAATGGTATTCCTGAAGTGATAGTTGCAATGCTTATTGTAACTGGAGTTGTAATGAGTTTAAGAAAACAACATTAGAGAAATAATTTGATTATAAGTTTGTCAACAATCTAAAAGCAGGCTTAATGCCTGCTTAATATTTCAAAAGAGAAGGTGAAAGTTTTGATTTTAGTTTTTGATGTGGGGAATACCAACATAACTCTGGGTGTATATGAAGGAGAGGAATTATTAAATTTTTGGAGAGTGGCTACAGATAAAAATAAAACTTCTGATGAATATGGTATGTTAATAGATAGATTATTTAAATATAATGGTCTTGAATTAGAAGAAGTGGAGTCTATTATAATATCCTCGGTAGTTCCTCCTCTTATGTATACATTAGAAGCAATGAGTATAAAATATTGTGGTAAAGAACCTATAATAGTGGGACCCGGAGTAAAGACAGGTATGAACATAAGGTATGATAATCCCAGGGAAGTGGGAGCAGACAGGATTGTAAATGCTGTTGCTGCATATAAGAAGTATGGTGGCCCCCTTATAATAGTTGATTTTGGAACAGCTACAACATTTTGTGCAATATCTGAAGAAGGAGAATATTTAGGAGGTGCCATATCACCAGGAATAAAGATATCTAGTGAGGCATTATTTCAGAGAGCAGCTAAACTGCCAAAAGTAGAGATTAAGAAACCAAAAAACATAATATGTAGGAATACTATATCCAGTATACAATCAGGAATAGTATATGGATATGTGGGAATAGTAGATTACATAGTTGATAGGATGAAAAAAGAGATTGGCAAAGAAACTAAGGCAATAGTAGGTACTGGTGGATTATCTACCCTTATAGCATCAGAATCTAAAACCATAAATAAAATAGATAAGATGCTTACACTAGAGGGCTTAAGAATTATATACGAGTTAAACAAGTAGTCGAGAGACTGCTTTTTTTGTAGATATGTAGAGGTGATATAATATGAGGATAGGAAATACAAATCTTGAGAACAATATATTTTTGGCCCCTATGGCAGGTATAACAGATATGGCATTTAGGATAATATGCAAAGAAATGGGAGCAGGGCTAGTATATACAGAAATGGTTAGTTGTAAAGGGCTTTACTATGGAGATAAAAAAACTCAGAGATTAACTGAAATAAGTTCCGATGAAAAGCCCATAGGTGTACAGATATTTGGTTCAGATCCCTATATAATGTCAGAAGTAGTAAAAAGATATTTAAATGCCAATGAAGATATAGATATTATAGATATAAATATGGGATGTCCTGCACCTAAAATAGTGAAAAATGGTGACGGGAGTGCATTGATGAAGGAGCCTTTGCTGATAAAAAAAATAGTGGAGGAGGTAGTAAAGGCATCGGAAAAGACAGTGACAGTTAAAACTAGAGTTGGATGGGATAGAGAATCTATTAATATACTTGAAATTGCCAAAATAATTGAACAATGTGGTGGTAAGGCACTAGGATTACATGGAAGAACCAGAGAACAATTTTATTCTGGAGATGCTGATTGGGATATGATTAAAAAAGTAAAAAAATCTATAGATATACCTGTCATAGGAAATGGAGATATATTCGAACCACAAGATGTAAAAAGGATGTTAGACTATACTGGATGTGACGGTGTTATGATAGCTAGGGGTAGCAGGGGAAATCCATGGATATTTAGAAGGGCATTACATTATATTAATACAGGAGAAGTTCCCGCTGAACCTAATCCTAAAGAAAAAGTAGATGTAATAATTAGGCATTTAGATCTGTTAGCGTCATTAAAAGGAGAAGAGGTAGCAGTAAAAGAGATGAGGAAACATATAGGGTGGTATGTAAGGGGAATGAAAAATGCTACTGTTTTAAGGGGAAAAATTAATAAGATAAATGATAAAGAGGAATTGGCTGATGAACTTAAAAAGTATTTAAAATTAATACAAGAATAATTGGAAAAATTTAAAATAATCTGTTATAATCGTTGTAATATAAAAAGTATTGGACACATATAATATCCATATAATTTCAATTGATTGTAAAAATCTTGACAACATAATACTACTAAATTATAATAAACAACATATATAAAGAGTTAGTATATAATTGTCAATAGCAAGTTGATATTTAAATTTAAATCTTAGATAAATTAATAGAAAAAAGGAGAGAGTTTTGGTGACGCAGAAGCAAGTGGTTTTAACCCTAGAGGGATTAAAAAAAATAGAAAACGAATTGGAACATTTGAAAACAGTGAGAAGGAAAGAGGTTGCAGAAAGAATAAAGCAAGCTATAGCTTTTGGGGACATCAGTGAGAACTCAGAATATGATGAAGCAAAAAATGAACAAGCACAGGTAGAAGAAAGAATTTTCAAATTGGAAAATATGCTAAAAAATGCTACGGTAATTGATGATGAAGATGTTTCTTTAGATGTAGTTAATGTAGGGGCTAAAGTGAGAGTTAAGGATTTAGAATATGATGAAGAAGTGCAGTATTCAGTAGTGGGTTCTGCAGAATCAGATCCATATGAAGGGAAGATATCCAATGAATCTCCTGTTGGTGATGCATTGATAGGTAGAAAGGTTGGAGATATTGTTGATGTACAGGTTCCAGATGGTATAATAAGGTATGAAATACTAGAGATAAGTAGATGATATGGGAGGCGTATTAAGAGATGAACAATGAAAGTAACCTTAATGAAATGCTAGTTCAAAAGAGGGAAAAGTTAGAACAGCTAAAAGAAATGGGAAAAAATCCTTTTAAAATTGAAAATTATCAAGTAAGTCATCATAGTAAATACATAATAGAGAATTTCAATAGCATGGAAGGGCAAGAGGTTACAATAGCTGGAAGAATAATGTCTAGAAGGGGACATGGAAAAGCAAGTTTTATGGATGTTCAAGATAGTGAAGGAAGGATACAGGCATTTTTAAATATTAATAATTTAGGTGAAGATGAATATAAATTGTTAAAATTATATGATATAGGAGATATAATTGGAATCAAAGGTGAAGTATTTAAGACTAAAAGGGGAGAAATATCTGTAAAAGCAAAGGAAGTGACATTGCTTACAAAATCTTTACAGATTTTGCCTGAAAAATTTCACGGATTAAAAGATCCTGATTTAAGATATAGACAGAGGTATGTAGATCTTATAGTGAATCCTGAAGTAAAGGAAACCTTTGTATTGAGATCTAAAATCTTGAAGGCTATAAAGGAATTTTTAGATAATAAAGGATTTTTAGAGGTTGATACGCCTATATTGAATACTATAGCTGGAGGTGCAACAGCAAAACCATTTATTACTCATCATAATACCTTAGATATAGATATGTATTTGAGGATTGCCAATGAGTTATATTTAAAGAGGCTTATAGTAGGAGGATTTGATAGAGTATATGAAATGGGCAGAATGTTCAGAAATGAAGGTATGTCCATAAAACATAACCCCGAATATACTGCAATAGAGTTATATCAAGCATATGCAGATTTTAATGATATGATGGAGATTACAGAAAATGTTGTGGCCTATGCAGCTAAGAAGGCATTGGGAACAACTAAAATAAATTATCAAGGTACAGATATAGATTTGACACCGCCATGGAATAGGATGACTATGGAAGAAGCAGTGAAGGAATATGCAGGAGTTGATTTTTCAGAAATAAATACTGATGAAGAGGCAATTAAGGTCGCTAAAGAAAAGGGCATAGAGATTACTGCTGGGATGAAGAGAGGGCATGTTATAAATGCACTATTTGAAGAATATGGTGAAGAACATCTAGTACAGCCAACATTTATTACTCACCATCCAGTTGAGGTCTCTCCATTGGCTAAAAGAGACCCAGAAGACCCAAGAAGAACTAAGAGATTTGAAGCATTTATGAACACTTGGGAAATTGCCAACGCGTTTTCAGAGTTAAATGATCCAATAGACCAAAAACAAAGATTTGAAGATCAGTTAAAACAGAGAGAAGCTGGCGATGAAGAGGCACATATGATGGATTTAGATTTTGTAAATGCATTAGAAGTAGGATTGCCTCCAACGGGAGGACTGGGAATTGGAATAGATAGATTGGTGATGGTTTTAACAGATCAATCGTCTATAAGAGATGTTATACTGTTCCCAACTATGAAACCTATGGATTAATTGTGATAGTATAGTTTTGTAAGAGATAGTTATAAGTTAGTAGGTAGTAGCTATAAGTTAGTAGTTAATGGTAGAAATCCTGTGGATTTTGTCATTGAGCTACTAACAACTAACTTTTTATGCTTTTGTTATATTTAATAATCTAGGCACCCTATTTATGGGTGTCTTTTTTGTAAACTTTAAGTAGACTAAGGACTGGGAACTGCCAACTATAACCTATATATATTTGTAGATATTTAGTATATTGGGTTATAATATAAACTATAGGAAAATAGGGGGGGTGAAATCTGTGTATACCCTTGAGGAATTAAAAAAATACTGCATTAATTGTAAAAAGTGTAATCTATGTAATGGAAGAACTAATGTAGTTTTTGGAGATGGAAATGGGAATGCAGATATAATGTTTATAGGAGAAGGCCCTGGATATAATGAGGATAAACAAGGCGTACCTTTTGTAGGGGCTGCAGGTAAACTTTTGGACAAGATGCTCAACGCTATAGGCCTAAAGAGGAGCGATATATATATAGCTAATATAGTTAAATGTAGGCCACCCAATAATAGAAATCCTTTAGAAGAAGAGAGTAAACAATGTATTGAGTACCTAAGGTGGCAGGTGAAAATCATTAATCCAAAGATTATTGTATGTCTAGGTGCAGTTTCTGCCAGACATATTATATCTCCAGATTTCAGAATAACTAAACAAAGAGGTCAATGGATCAAAAAAGGCAGATTTCATATAATGCCTACATATCATCCTGCTGCATTGCTGAGAGATGCGAATAAAAAAAAGTATGCATGGGAAGATTTTAAAGCTATAAAAGAAATGTATGAAGATTTGAAAAGCTAGAATTATAAAGAGTGAAGGTGATAATTGTGGATATAGTAGATATAAAAGATATATATGAATTCAACGATTATATATCTTATAGATTTAGTGATAAAGATATAGTCTTTGGAAAGGGAGAATATAGTAGTAAAATAATGCTGATAGGAGAGGCGCCTGGTGCAAAAGAAGTGGAATTAAAGGCACCTTTTGTAGGTCAGGCAGGTAAATATCTAGATGAATTTTTAGATATATTAGGAATTGAAAAAAAAGATATATATATAACTAATACGGTTAAATATAGGCCAACAAAGGCTAGTAAAAAAACTGGAAATGCTATAAATAGGCCACCTACAGCTAAAGAAATAAGAGAATGGAGAAAATTACTTATTAAAGAAATAGGCATAATATCTCCTGAAATAATTGTGACATTGGGTAATACACCCCTTGGAGCTGTTACTGGGAATCTCAAATCTAAGATAACAACATATCATGGTAATATTATAAATCATAATATAAATGGCGTAGAATATACATTGTTTCCTTTGTATCATCCAGCAGCAGTAATTTATAGGAGGAACTTAAAAGAAGTATATATTGAGGATTTAAATAAATTAAAGGGATTATTGGATACAATGAATAAAAAATATTGATAATAAACAAAAAAACACTTGAAATTATTTTGGATTTCTGTTATATTAATACTTGTCCTCATTTACTGGAGGAAAACCACAAAAGAAATATATTAAAATAATTTCAAAAACATCTTGACAAAAGATATTTTATGTGGTAGCATAGTAAGAGTCATCAATAAAAGAAAAAAGTTGGTCTTTGAAAATTGAACAGTGCATGAGCCAGACAAATTTTATTTTGAGAGTTTGATCCTGGCTCAGGACGAACGCTGGCGGCGCGCCTAACACATGCAAGTCGAGCGTGAAGCTTTCAAAAGATCCTTCGGGTGAAATTAAAAGTGGAAAGCGGCGGACGGGTGAGTAACGCGTGGGAAACCTGCCCTGTACAGGGGGATAGCCTCGGGAAACCGGGATTAATACCCCATGAAACCTTAGCATCGCATGATGCATGGGTCAAAACTCAGGTGGTATAGGATGGTCCCGCGTCCCATTAGCTAGTTGGTAGGGTAAAGGCCTACCAAGGCGACGATGGGTAGCCGGCCTGAGAGGGTGAACGGCCACACTGGAACTGAGACACGGTCCAGACTCCTACGGGAGGCAGCAGTGGGGAATATTGCACAATGGGGGAAACCCTGATGCAGCGACGCCGCGTGAGCGATGAAGGCTTTCGAGTCGTAAAGCTCTGTCCT
>NZ_JHVL01000045.1 GCF_000620125.1 Clostridiisalibacter paucivorans DSM 22131
CAATAAAGATTTTCCAACCAAAGGCTTTGAGTCTATTGAGCAAGCTAGGAGCTGGGTGTTTGAATTTGTAAACTTTTATAATAAAGAATCCCTTCATAGTGGTATAAAGTATGTAACTCCACATGATAGACATTATGGTTTAGATGATGAAATACTTGCAAATAGAAAAGAAGTCTATAAAAATGCTAAATCAAAAAATCCTAATAGATGGTCTAAAGGTATAAGAAATTGGGATAAGGTTGAAATAGTAAGCCTTAATCCAACCGATGATTTATACAAAAACGAGAAGCTTAAGAAAAAAGTTCTATGACAACTTACTTGACAAACACCGGCCATAGGTGCTGTTGCAAGGAAATTAGTGTATATAATACATGCTGTATTAAAAAATAACAAACCTTATACACTATAGCCTAAAGGATAATTCTTTTCTTTCTTGCAAAACCATAAGGTTATTTCAACACAACATTCTTCCTGACTTAGTTATCATATGCCGCCTACTCAAATATTGCATCTCTTCGATTAGATCAACAGCAAAGCAGTTTCCAAAAATTAATACTAATAGTACAAGGTTGTAGTTAACAACTAATATTTGTATAGATTTAATAAAATATTTTTCTACCCTAAGCCTATTTTTTTGTGAAAAACCATAAATTCTATTAATATTACCTTTTTTAAAATATTTCTTTTGTTCTTTTTTTAAATATTATCTTGATATATTACTCTTTATTATATTTTTAGTTTACTATGTGCAATGTAACATATTATATATAATATGTCAAATTTTTGTGTATCAAGGATTTTATGTAATTGCTATTATATGTAATTTCTTCAAATTTTTCATGCCTTAACATTAAATATTCTACTTAACAATTGTTATAGAGAAAAACTTAGAGTAAAATTATTGTAGATAAAATTACAAAAAATAAAAGAGAGTTCCTCCATATATTATGATGTAAGTGACAAGACCAACATCAGAGGAGGAACTCTCTTGGAAACTATTATACATGGAATTTCACAAAAAATCATCAATGAAACAAAAGAAAATTTAATTAATACTTTGGCGAACCATAAAAATATATCGGAATTCATTTTAAATACTGAAAAAATCCTTGATGATATAGGCGTACAGATAGTACAAAAAGCGTTGGAAACAGTGGATTATTTAGTAAAACTGGATAATTTAAGAAAAGAAAAATGGACTGTTCAGAGAAAAGCAGACAAAAAAACTATAGCTACAATATTGATGTGAACCCTAAAATCCGGACTTACGGTTAATATTTTAAATTATGCGGCTTGTTGCCTATATTCAATAGGTGACATGCCGTTTAATTTTGCTTTTATTCTCTCGTTGTCATACCAGCAAATATATTGTACAATTTTATTTTGTAATTCTTTAATTCATGTGAATTTTTGCCCATAATACATTTCTTGTTTTAATAGTCCAAAGAAGTTTTCCATTGGTGAATTATCTATACAATTTCCACGTCTAGACATGCTTTGCTTAACCTTTCTTTTTTCTAGTCTATTCACCCAATGAATATGTTGATAGTGAAATCCCTGGTCAGAATAAATTGTCAAATTATGTTTTTTTGGTAATGACTTGAGAGCCTTATCTAAAGAATCAGTAGCAAACTTTACAGTTGGAGAAGTAGAAATATTAAAATATATTATTTCGCTATTAAATAGATCCATTATCGGTGATAGATACAACTTTTTATCACTTCCACTTATCTTAAATTCAGTTATATCTGTTCCCCATACTTCATTAGGATTCGAGACATTAAACTGCCTATTTAATTTGTTTTCTGCTATTCTACCTACTTCACCTTTAAATGAACTATAGCCCCTAGATCTCCTAGTAAATTTGATACATCTAAGGCCATTTTCTTTCATAATCCTATATACCTTTTTATGATTTATTTTTATACCTAACTTCTTTAATTTAATAGTTATTCTTCTATATCCATATGTTTTATTAGATTCTTCAAATATATTTTTTATCATATTTACTATTTTTAGTTCTTCTTCATCAAGCTTATTTAGTTTTTCTAACCACTCATAGAATGAGCTTTTGGGTAAACCTGATATTTCCAACCAGGTTTTTAATCTTATTTGAGTAAACTTTTGCCATAATTCTATTATTACCTTTGATTTTTCCTTGTTTTTTGCTCTCTCTCCCGAATTAAGGCTTTTAGCTTTTTTTCATAAGCTAAACTGGCCCTTAAAAATTCATTTTCTTATCTTAATTTTATAAGTTCCTCTTTTTCCGATTCATTTATTTTATTTAGTTTAGATATGTTTTTTTCATTATCTACTTTATACATATTACTAGGCCTCCCCATAGACTTACTAAGCCCTTCAAAGCCTTCCTCTAAGTACTTTCTTTGCCAACTAGCAATTGTTGATGGATTAGCAACTTCTCTGTAAGAGCATTTATTGAACTGTCTATATTGTATTACACTTAGTTTAAATTCTCCAGAATAAAATGTCTTGGTCATCTTCTTTCTTAAAGCATCTTCACCAAATTGCTCATACTGATTTACCCATTTTCGCAATTGACTATTATCACTTATATTGTATTTTTTAGTTAAAATACCGTAGCCTCCAGATTTACCGCTTAAATATTCTAGTACTACTTTTAATTTGAATTCAAATGAATATTTTGACATAGCAAAACCCCCTAAGTCCGTGTCTGATATGATACCTCCAAAGTAGACAGTCTAATTAATTAAAATTAGATAATCTACTTTGGAGGTGTTTTTTATGGGAAAGAAATCACAATATAGTATAGAAATAAAAATGAAAGCATGCAAAGACTATGAGAAAGGTAAAGGTAGTTTTCAAAGCATAGCCGAGGAAATTGGAGTTAATTGGACAACATTAAGAGAATGGTACTTTAAATATAGAGAACATGGGGTCAATGCATTTGATACTACAAAGAGAAACAATTCTTACACCAAAGAGTTTAAACTAGAAGTTATAGAAGAATATATAACTAACAAAGGATCTTATATAGATTTAGCAGCTAAACATAATATTGATAAAAGGGTAGTTAGAAGCTGGGTTAATAAATGGTATAATGATATAGAAATCAAGGATTATATGCCTAAAGGAGATGTCTATACCATGAAATCTAGAAAAACTACATTTGAAGAAAGATTAGAGATAGTTAAATGGGTTATTGAAAATGATATGAGCTACAAGGATGCAGCTTACAGATATGCAATAACTTATGCATTAGTATACAAATGGACAAGGGCATATATAGATAAAGGGGACGATGCATTGAGGTATCAAAAGCGCGGACCAAAACCAAAGTCCGAGGTTGACGAAAGTGATTTAACAGAAGTTGAATTATTAAAATTAGAACTTGAAAGAGAGAAATCTCTAAGAAAAAGAAGAGAATTTGAACTAGAAGTTCTTAAAAAAAAAGAAGAGTTGGAAAGAAAGCTTCGCTCTCAAAAGTAAGATACCAAGTAGAGTATGAAACAATAGATTTTTTTAAAGAAAAGGGATATGCCATAACAATTCTATGTGAGTTACTCAATATATCAAGAAGTGGCTACTACAAGTATAAAAAGCGAATTAAACCCGAAAAAGAAAAACAAGATGAGTTAATCTGCTCATTAATCAATGAATATCACTCAAGTTTTGATGGGATATTAGGTTATAGAAGGATGGCCATGTTCATAAATAGGCTAAATCACAAATCATTTTCACAAAGATATATACACAGACTTATGAAATATTTGGGCATATCTGCCAGAATCAGAAAAAAGAAAGTTAATCGTAGAAGAATAAAGCCTGAATATACAAAAGAGAATATTCTATCAAGAGATTTTACAGCCAAGTTACCTAACGAAAAATGGCTCACAGATGTAACTGAATTCTCAATTCCTGGGGATAATAGAAAGCTTTATCTAAGTCCAATTATGGATCTTTACGATAACTCTATCTTAGAATATGAATTATCTTTTAAAAACAATAACTCCTTAGTGTTTAAAATGTTTGATAGAGCAATTGAAAAATATCCAAATGCAAAGCCAATATTTCATAGCGATAGAGGTTTTCAATATACTAATAATTCCTTTAAAAATAAGATTAATAAAGCAGGGATGACACAAAGTATGTCTAGAGTTGGTAAATGTATTGATAATGGTCCTATGGAAGGATTCTTTGGTATTTTAAAAGCTGAGATGTTTTATGGAAAAGCCTTTAAATCTCTTGAAGATCTAAAAGAAGAAATAATCAAATATATTAAATTCTATAATGAAGAAAGATTTCAAAAAAGATTAGGGTGTATGGCTCCTCTAGAATATAGAAACCACACACCCAAAAGTGCATAAAACTTAATTAAATTAGTTGTCTACTTGACAAGGGTCAGTTCAGTCCGGATTTAGGGGGTAACATCATATTTGGTGAAGTTAATTATAAAAGAACCTACTATAAAAATAAGAAAACTAGTGAATATAAATATTTATCAGATGAAAGATTGGGAATAGATATACATGATAGATTAGATTCGTCTTTAAAAGCGAAGCTTGTAGATGAAGCTATACAATCTTCTTATAAAAAAAGTGGTCAAATAGCTGTTAACTCTATTGAAAAAACTTGACACTATCGAGAAAAATATCTACTTGTCTATTAATCATTATTTATATATACTGTCATAAGGGGTGGGTATTATGTTTAGATTAAATAAGAAATCATATATCTTCATTATTTTTATATTATTAATTACATATGTATATATTGGAATAATAAATAAAACCTATAATATAGACGATATTATAGGAATAGATAAAGGTGATATTATAAATATTACTCTACATAGAGAATCAGAAAAAATAGATATTTTAGACAAAAAAGATATTAGTAATATTATAAATTACTTCAAGAATTATAAATACAAAAAGGTCTGGGGTAGTTCCTATAGTGAAAATGGACATGAATTACCTAAAAATACTTTCCAACTATCTATAAAAACAGATAATTATTTCTTCCGAATTGGTATGTATCAATATACAGCTATTATTGTGAACAAATTCAATAGAATAGAGTGGAAATTAGAAGATACAACAATATATAAATTGAAAGATAATATTTTAAACTTTGAATTTTGGGAAAATTTTTTTCCTAATTAAAATCTCTTATATGCCATAGATTTTCCTTACTTGTAGATACACCTATAGCACCAGCATCTATGCTTTTCATTATATCATTTTTATCCATCATAAGTCCTCCAGCTATCAACGGTATATTTACGCTATCCTTTATAGTTTTTGTTGCCTTGGGAATTACACCAGGTAAAACCTCAATAACATTAGGTCTTGTAGCCCTAGCTATTCTTATACCAACATCGATAGAGTGGCTATCTGATAAATATATCCTCTGTATAGCAAAAATACTCATATCTTTGGCATATTTTATAAGAGAGTCCTTTGCTGTTATAATACCTTGAGGTCTTATATTTCTTGTTATATATCTTAATGCTACCACATCTTTAGAGAAACCATCTATAGCATCTATATGTATATATATGCTTTTATTTTTGTCATTCACCTTGTTGACTATATATTCTAAATTAAATATATTCCCTGATAATAAAAAAATTATTTTACATGGTGAATTCAATGCCTTATCTAAGTTCTCAGTGTCATTTATTGTAGCTATCACAGGATGTTCTACTAAACAATCAAAAAAATCTACCAGCATAAACACACCCCCTAAATACATTCATTCTATGTTTATATTTTATCACTATAAAAATTGGCATACAAGAAAAAAGAAGGGCTGAACAAAATCTTGTCTATAAATTAATATAATAATCCTGTTCAGCCAATCATGTACTTTTATATAAACCCACAAAACTTTTGCCCTAAACTATCACTTATCTGAATATTTTAAGTAGCTTTTCTGCATCTAATGGATTAAGTTCCCTGTCTACAAGGGATTTACCATTCTTTATAGTATCAAGCTTATCTCCATAGGTTTCTTTTTCAACTTTATATATTATACCAATAGGTATTCTATCCCCAAATTCCATAGATTTCTTAAATGCCCTTTCTTTATCTGTATAGTCATAATCCTCTGGCAAATGATAAACTCTATTTTTATACCAACTAAAGGTATTCACCTTGTTCCATACCACACAAGGCTGAAATATGTCTACCAATGCATATCCCTTATAATTTATTGCCTCTTTCATAATCTCTACTAGATGTGGAATATCTCCAGAAAAGCCTCTAGCCACAAATCCTGCACCCATAGTCAAAGCTAAAGCTAAAGGTTTTAAAGGTTCTACTTTTACTCCATCAAATTGTAAAGTAGTCTCTTGCCCCATTGCTGTGGTAGGGGATGATTGCCCCTTTGTCAATCCATATATTTGGTTATCATGCACAAAATGAGTTATATCTATGTTACGCCTTATAGTGTGTATAAAATGGTTGCCACCCTCTCCATAGGTATCTCCATCACCAGATTCTGCAATTACTTTTAAATCTTTATTTGCCATTTTTATACCTATGGCAGGAGGCAATGCCCTACCATGTAGCCCATTAAATCCATTTACTTTTATATAATGGGGCATTTTAGCTGCCTGACCTATGCCCGATGATACGACTACCTGATGAGGTTCTATTTCCAGTTCTTCCAATGCTTGTTTTAATGCAGTCCTTATCATATAGTTCCCACATCCAGGACACCAGGAAGGTTCACAGAGTTTATATTCATACTTCATTATAATACCTCCTTCAATCTGTTATATAGCTCATCTCCACTAAAGGGTCTTCCATCATATTTCAATATTTTATCACTACACTTAATCAACGCTTCTTCTCTAATTAGACTGTCTAATTGAGCTGTAGCATTTTGTTCCACGTCTATTATTCTTTCAACAAAATTGTTCATTTCAAATAATCTTTTAGTAGGAAATGGCCATATATCTCCAAATACCAATGCTCCTACAGATATGCCTTCTTCATTAAGTCTGTCTACAGCTTCCTTTACCGCACCATAGGTAGATCCCCAACAAACTACTAAATTCTTCGGTTTTTCATCACCTATTAGCCATGGTTCTTCCACTTCATCCTTCAATAATCCAAATTTTTTCATTCGTTTATCAACCATTTTTATCCTAATTTCACCACTCTCAGTAATATGTCCCCATTGGTCATGCTCATCACTGTCCACCAATACTACCTGACCTGGTACTTTTCCAGGTATCAATCTAGGAGATATACCATCATCTGTATATTTATACCGTTTATATTCTTCTCCAGTTATATCTTTAGCCTCTACAAGATATCTTTTTATTTCAATTTTACTGAAGTCAAAGGATGGTTTAGTAGTCATACAATCTGCCAGGTATTGATCGCTTACTAATAGTACAGGTATTTGATATTTTTCTGATAAATTAAAAGCTCTGACTGTTTGATAAAATGCATCCTCTGTATCTCTAAGGGCCATAATCATCCTTGGGAATTCGCCATGACCTGCATGGATCATAAATCTTAGATCTGACTGCTCAGTTCTAGTGGGAAACCCTGTTGCTGGTCCTGGTCTTTGGACATTTATCAAGACTATTGGTACCTCTATCATCCCAGCCAAACTCAATGCCTCTACCATTAATGCAAATCCTCCCCCAGATGAACCGGTCATGGCCCTTACACCTGCATAAGAAGCTCCCAATGCCATATTTAATGCAGCCACTTCATCCTCTACTTGATCCACTGCAATACCCATTTCATCGGCATTAGCTGCTATAAAGTTTAATACTCCCGTAGATGGAGTCATCGGATATCCACAATAAAACTTACATCCTGCTGCTATAGCTCCCAATCCCACAGCCTGGTTTCCATTTATTAAAATATTCTCACCCTCTGTAGATTGTAAATTATACCTTTGTTCTAATAAATCATATCCCATATCCAATGCTCCCATATTCACTTCTGCAATTCTATCGCTAAATTCCTCTTTTATGACCCCTTTGCTCACATCCCTTGGAAGCCCAAAATATTTCAGTATAGCTCCTAATCCCACAGTGGGATAGACCCTAGAATTCTTTAATTTCTTTGCCAATTCTATCAACGGCAAATGGATTATATCTTTATCCTTGGCTATTCCTTTATCAGAAATAATTATACCTTCATTATTCAATTTGTCATTATGAAGATTTACAGTCTCTTCATTTAGGGCAAACACTATATCTACTTTTAAATTATATGTATATATAGGTCTGTCTGAAAATCTTATTTGAATAAAATTATGTCCTCCTCTTACTCTAGACATGTAATCACTATGTGAAAACACATAAAATCCACAACGGGTCAAAGTTTTCTCTAGAAGATGTGCAAAGGTGTCCATCCCTTGACCTGCTTCGCCACCTACTAATACACTAAAATCCATATCTTTACCTCCCCATAAAAATACTTTTTTCAAGATAATCTACATCATTTCTATTACATTAATTCTAGATATCATACAATTACTCTTTAAAAGTAATGTATACAACTTTAATATATGTTATACCCTATATTTTCCTATTAAAAAACAAAATTCCTTATCTGTATACAAATAAGGAATTTTGTAGAAATGTATATCTATTCAACTTCTATATTTTTAGATATGGTTATATTAAGTTTTTTCAATTTATTGTACAATGTTGTTCTGTGTATACCTAGTTCTCTAGCAGTTTTAGAAATTTTATAATCATTTTTATTCAAATAATCCAAGATTATCTCCTTTTCAAACTCATTCAGTATAAAATCCAAATCATTTCCCTTAGCATCAATGGAAAACTTTTTCCCAGAGGTAATAAGATTAGACGGCAACTGTTTTATACCTATCCTTTCATCATCTGCTAATGCATATGCACTCTCCACTACATTTTTAAGCTCCCTTACATTGCCTGGCCATGTATGGTTTCGTAAAAGCTCCATGGCCTTAGGTGTTATAGTGGTACTAGTTTTATATTTTTTATTCAATTCTTCTAAGAAGTCATTCATAAATAATTCTATATCTTCCTGCCTCTGTCTTAATGGTGGTATTTCTATATTTATTACATTTAATCTATAATAAAGATCTTCTCTAAATTTCTTTTCTTTTATCAATTTCCTTAAATCTTGATGGGTTGCAGAAATTACCCTCACATCTATGGGTATTGGCTCGTATCCCCCTATTCTCTCTATCTCATTTTCTTGAAGAACCCTTAATAATTTAGCTTGCATATGCATAGGCATATCTCCAATTTCATCTAGGAAAATAGTTCCTCCATCAGCCAATTGAAATTTTCCTTTTTTCCCTCCCTTTTTAGCTCCTGTAAAAGAACCTTCTTCATATCCAAATAGTTCAGACTCTAAAAGTTCTGCTGGAATAGCAGCACAATTAATCCTAATAAGAGGATTATTTTTCCTATCTGAGGCATAGTGAATAGAGTTTGCAAATACTTCTTTTCCCGTCCCAGTCTCTCCTGTTATCATAACAGGTAGATTGTTTTTAGATGCCTTTTTAGCCAATACCTTTACTTCATCAAATTTATCGCTAACCCCCACTATACTTTCAAAGGAGAACTTGCTTTCACCCAATCTTCTAAGCTCATCCCTATAATATTTTAATTCCTGATCCTGTCTTTTCAATTTATCTGCCAATTTTATAGTATGAAGTCTAAATTTAACCTGGGCCACCGCAGCTATAACCTCATCATTATTCTTTACTGGAGATCTAGTCACTACTAAAAAATCATCTCCATTATATTTCTGACCATCTACAAATTCATGGATTACATCCACTTCCTTTTTTCCTGTTGAAGCAATTTCCATCATTTTGGTATTCTTTATCAGTTCACTTATATTTCTTCCAAGGGCATAGTCTTTACTGGTACCTAAAAAATCACAATAAGATTTATTTATCTCTAAGATAGTTCCATCTACAGCTGTAACTACAAATCCATCTTCAGTCATATTTAAGATTTCATCAAAAACTAGTTTATAATTTTCATAGCTTTTAAATGTATCCAAGGCCATCGGACCATCTCCTTTTGTATTCTATTTTTATTATATCAGAAAATTTCAAACAGTAAACTCACGGTATATAGCAAAATAAACTTGGAATAAATTTTGCTTATGTATATGAAATGTAAAACAAAATACAAAAGGAGGTTTCATTTATGGATCTAAAAAATTTATTATTAGAGGAAAAGGAAGGTCTATTGACTATTACCTTCAACAGACCAAAGGCTTTAAATGCATTAAACAACGATACTTTAAAGGAATTAGATCAAGTTATAGAATATGCTAAATCCAAAGAAGACATCCTAGGTTTAATAGTGACTGGTGGAGATGGAAAGGCCTTTGTAGCTGGAGCAGATATAGTTCAAATGCTTCCTTACAAGTCTGAAGGCGGAAGAGACTATGCAGAATTTGCCCAGGGAGTGTTCAATAAATTAGAGTCATTGCCTAAACCCGTTATAGCTGCAGTAAATGGTTATGCATTAGGTGGAGGGTGTGAACTGTCTATGTCCTGTGACATTAGAATCGCATCTGAAAAAGCAGTCTTTGGCCAACCCGAAGTCAATCTTGGAGTTATACCTTGCTTTGGTGGTACCCAGAGACTAAGTAGGCTTGTAGGTGCTGGAATCGCCAAGGAATTGATATACACTGGAAGATTTGTAGATGCCCAAGAAGCTAAGTCAATAGGATTAGTTAATAAGGTAACTACTAAAGAAGAATTATTGAAAGAAGCGGAAGAAATGATGAAACTAATCATTTCTAAGGCCCCTATGGCTATAAAATACTCAAAATTAGCTATAAACAGAGGAATAGAAGTAGATATATATACAGGATTAGAGATAGAAAAAGATTTAGCCGCACTAACCTTTGCATCAGAGGATAAAGATGAAGGTATGTCAGCATTCGTAGAAAAACGAAAACCTGAATTCAAAAATAAATAATAACAAGCTACTATAAAAGCTATCCATTGTCAATGGATGGCTTTTTTTTAACAATATTTATTAGATATTGAAATCTATATTTTATATATTACTTACCACTATATTTCCATTGTTTTTTTCAGTATTTTTTTAAATATTTTTTGTAGAGGTTTCTCTACATTTTTATTGTTTCGACATTTTTTTCAACATTGTTAATATTTTAAAACCTATATATTTTCTTTATCATAGCATGTTTTTTAAACTTTTGTAGATGTTTTTATACACATTATATTTTTTTATACAGTTTATTGGTAGAAACTTACTGTCATTTAAGATATTTTTATACCCTAAATAATTATTTTTAAAAAACTTTTTTGCTATTTCTTTAGTCTATAATTGATTTTTATGAAATTTTTTAGTGTTTTTTTATAAGACTTTTAAACATTGGCACAGTTTATGCGATTATAAAAGGGCGTAAATCGTTAATAAATTAACCAGAGGGGGAGGAAATATTATTTATGATTCCTAAAAAAAGTAATTTTCATATTTTACAAATTGGATTTAAAGACAGTTTTACAAAAATTATTGATGAGGATGCTGTACAAAAGTTTTCAGAATTAACTGGTGATGTCAATCCTATTCACATGAACGAAGACTATGCTAAAACCACTAGGTACAAAAGAAGGATTGCCCACGGTGTTATAAGTGCAGGTATTATATCTGCTCTAATAGGCAATAAAATGCCTGGCGTTGGAGCTATATATGTATCTCAAGAGTTAAAATTTAAAGCTCCCGTATTCATAGACGATATCCTAACTGCCAATGGAGAAGTTGTTGAGAGATGGGAAGATAAAAATAGAATTAAAATTAAAACGGATGTTATTAATCAAGATGGAAAAGTAGTTACAGAGGGTTATGCCATAGTTATGTTTGAATAATTTAACATTTATACGATTGGAATATTAAATCCTGGCCAGGAATTTTAATAAAATATGCATCAAAAATTATAATCTAAATATCAAAACTATATGAGGGGGTAAATTTTTATGTTAAGTATTTTAGGTCTAATAGTTGGACTTTTTCTTCTAGCCTTCTTAATAATGAAAGGCTATCATATTTTACTTACTGCTATATTCTGTTCTTTGATTGTAGCTCTTGCAGGTAATTTGAACTTGTATACTGCCATAACAGATACATATATGGCTGGATTTGTTTCTTTCTTAAAGTCTTATTTCCCAGTATTCTTGGTTGGTACAATATTTGGTAAGTTCATGGAAGAAACTGGTGCTGCTGCTGCAATAGCACATTTAATAGTATCTAAATTAGGTGCTGGCAAGGCACTTTTAGCCGTTACTCTAGCCTGTGGTATTTTGGCTTATGGTGGTGTAAGCGTTTTCGTAGTTGGTTTCACTGTGTATCCAATAGCCCTTATGCTTTTTAAAGAAGCTAATCTACCTAGAAGATTTATACCTGGTACAATCATCTTTGGTTCTATTACCTTTGCTATGACTTGTCCCGGTACTCCACAAATTCATAATATTATACCTATAAAATACCTTAATACTACACCAATGGCTGGTACTACTGTAGGAATTGTAGTCGCTGCTCTTATGTTAGTATTTGGACAATTATGGCTTGAAAAGATGGTAAAAACTGCTACAGATAATGGTGAACACTTTATATCTAGAGAATCAGATGCAGTACAGTCAAACCCAGATAAAGGACTTCCTCCTGGAGGATTATCTTTTATACCGTTAATATCTTCTATAGTTTTCTTAAATGCTCTACACTTTAAAGTTGAAATTGCTGTACTATGTGGAATTATTATTGGCATGATTCTCCTTTATAAATATGTTGATAAAAATACAATTACAGATGCCTTTGCTGAGGCTTCAGTTTCAGCAGTAACAGCCATCGCAAATACCTGTGCTGTGGTTGGGTTTGGATCAGTAGTTAAAGCCGTACCTGCTTTTGACCTTTTAGTTGATGCCATTGTTAAAATCCCTGGACCTCCACTGGTTGGAGCCGCTATAGGAGTTTGTATAGTTGCAGGTATCACTGGTTCAGCATCAGGTGGTATGGGTATAGCAGTTCCTCTACTTTCTCCAATATATATAGCTAGAGGCGTTGTTCCTGAAGCCCTTCATAGGGTTTTGGCTATAGCTGGTGGTGGATTAGACTCTTTACCCCAAATGGTATATGTGGTGAAAGTCATAAAGATGCCTATGCTCCAGTATTTTGGCTAACAGTATTTTTACCCATGGTCTCCACAATTTTAGCAATAGTACTATTTACATTATTCCCAAATTTACCATAGCCTTTAATTTATGGGCTGTTATCTATCAGAGTCATTTATTTATCATACTAATTATAAAGGTTTACAAACCTTTAATTATAAAAGATTTTATCTTTAAGGAGGAATAGGTAATGTCAAATAAAATTATCAATACTAGAGATGCTATAAATTTAATTAAAGATGGTCAAACATTGGCTATCGGTGGCTTTGTTGGTTTTACAATTCCTGAAGAACTTTTAGTTGGTCTTAAGGAAAAATATTTAGAAACTCAATCACCTAAAAATCTCAATGTATTCTATTGTGCTGGTATAGGTGATGGAAAAGAAAGAGGACTAAATCATCTGGCATTAGATGGACTAATATCTAAGCTTTATTGTGGTCATCTTGGCCTTGCTCCAAAACTTGGTGCCCTTGTTGCTCAAAATAAGTTCCCAGCATATACAGTACCTCAAGGGGTCACAGTCCATTTGTTAAGAGCAATAGCTGGTGGTAAACCTGGAGTACTTACCCATGTTGGACTAAAAACCTTTGCAGATCCAAGGATCGAAGGCTGTTGTGCCAATGAACTTGCAAAGAAAGAACCTATAAATCAAATAGTTAATATTGATGGTAATGATTGGATATTGTATAAAAGCTTCCCTATAGATGTTTGCTTTATAAAGGCCACAACTGCTGATACCCATGGAAACCTTACCCTTGAAAATGAAGCATTGTTTGCTGACCAACTGTCTATGGCAGAAGCTACTAAAAATTCAGGTGGTATTGTTATAGCTCAAGTTGAAAGAATTACAGAATACGGTAGTCTAAATGCTCAAAATGTAAGGGTGCATAGTCATCTAGTAGATCATATAGTTGTTGGCAAAGATGAAAATAATGTTCAATCATTCTTATTTGATAAATTCATACCTGAATGGACTGGTCAGATTAGAAGACCATTGGATAGCCTTGAAAAAATGCCCCTTAACCCCAGGAAGGTTTGTGGTAGAAGAGGCCTATTTGAACTGGAAAATGATATGTTAGTAAACCTCGGTATAGGGGTTCCTGAAGCAGTTGCAGCTGCAGCCAGTGAAGAAGGTATTGCCGATAAATTTACCTTGACTATAGAATCTGGTGTTATGGGAGGAGTTCCTGCATCTGGTCTTGGTATAGGGGCTACCTATAATCCCGATGCAATCCATGAGCAAGGATTTATATTTGATCTATATGATGGTGGCGGAATAGATATTGCTTGTTTAGGTGCTGCCGAAATAGACAAAAAGGGCAATGTAAATGTCAGTAAATTTGGTGGCAGAGTAGTTGGTCCTGGTGGTTTTGTGAATATAACTCAAAACTCAAAAAAGGTCATATTCTGTGGAACATTTACTGCTAAGGGTTTAAAAACAGAAGTTAAAGATGGTTCTTTGAAAATAACTACTGAAGGTAGTAGTAAAAAGTTTAAAGAGGAAGTTGAGCAAATATCCTTTAGTGCTGATTATGCCAATGAATCAGGTCAAGAGGTATTATATCTCACTGAGAGGGCAGTATTTAGGCTTACCAGTGAAGGTATAGAGCTTATAGAAATAGCCCCTGGGGTTGATCTACAAAAAGATATACTTGACCAGATGGAATTCAAGCCACTCATTTCAGAGAATCTAAAGGAAATGGATACAAAAATATTTACAGATGAACCTATGGGAATTTCTCTTTAGACCCTTGGAACCACGGTTATGTAATGCCGTGGCTCCTTTTGAAGTAGTTTAATTAATAATATTTAATATAAATAGAGGAGGTATTTTAATGAATTTTGACTTCACCAACGAACAAAAAATGATTAGACAATCTATAAAGCAATTTGTTGAAAACGAGATTGAACCCATCGCTGAGGAAATAGATAGAAACCATAGATTTCCTAGGGAAACTATAAAAAAATTAGGGGAATATGGATTTTTAGCTCTAACATTCCCTAAAGAATATGGTGGTGCAGAAGGTGATGAATTATGTAAGACTATAGTCTTAGAAGAAATAGCTAAAAAATGTGGTGCTACAGCAGGTATAGTATCTGTTCATTATCTTCCCATTAATCTATTGCTTAAATATGGTACTAAAGAACAAAAGGAAAAATATATTCCAAAATTAGTTACTGGAGAACATATAGGTGCATTTGCATTAACTGAACCAAATGCGGGATCTGATGCTTCAAATGTCCAAACCACTGCTGTTCTTGATGGTGATGATTATGTATTAAATGGTACTAAATGTTTCATAACCAATGGTGGTGAAGCTGACACATATATAATCCTTGCAATGACAGATAAATCTAAAGGTACTAAAGGTATAACAGCCTTTATTGTAGAAAAGGATACCCCTGGATTTAGTATTGGTAAAATCGAAGATAAATTGGGAATTTGTGCTTCTTCTACTTCTGAGCTTATTTTTGAAAATTGTAGAATTCCAAAGGAAAATATGTTAGGTAAAGAAGGTAAAGGATTTAAAATAGCCATGGTTGGACTTGATGGTGGTAGAGTAGGTATGGCAGCTCAGGCTTTAGGATTGGCTAAAGGTGCCTTTGAAGAAACTGTTAAATACCTTAAAGAAAGAAACCAATTTGGTAAACCTCTTATTAAATTCCAAGGTCTTCAATGGTATCTTGTTGAAATGCATTCAAAGATAGAATCGGCAAGATGGTTAGTCTATCATGCCTCTTACTTAAAGCAATCAGGCAAACCATTTACAAAAGAAGCTGCCACAGCAAAACTTGTGGCATCAGAAACCGCTATGTTTGTTACACATAAAGCTGTTCAAATGCATGGTGGTTATGGCTTTATGAAAGATTATCCTTTAGAGAGAATGATGAGAGATGCAAAAATAACTGAAATATATGAAGGAACTTCTGAAATCATGAAGATAGTAATTGCTTCACAGATTACTAGATAGTCATTTTTAATACTTCAAATTCAAAGACTTGTAAGGAGGTAAATTTAATGAAGATTATAGTATGTATGAAACAAGTTCCAGATACCAACGAAGTTAGAATAAATAATGAAACAGGTACGCTAATAAGGGATGGTGTTCCCAGTATAATAAATCCTGATGATAAAAATGCCTTAGAAGAGGCATTGAGAATAAAGGATAAACATGAAGATGTCCATATTACTGTATTAACCATGGGACCACCTCAAGCAAAGAATGCATTAAAGGAAGCTTTGGCCATGGGTGCTGATGAAGCTGTACTTTTAACTGATAGGGCCTTTGCTGGTTCCGATACATGGGCAACATCAACGATTATATCCTCTGCATTAAGAAAAATTGGAGATTACGATATTATATTCTGTGGAAGACAGGCAATAGATGGAGATACTGCTCAAGTAGGTCCAGAAATCGCAGAGTTTTTAGACCTTCCTCAAATAACTTATGTATCTAATCTGGAAATAGATGAAGAAAAAAATATGGTAACTGCCAATAGAGCAATTGAAGATGGATATTATGTAGTGGAATCTAAAATGCCCGTATTATTGACAGCTATTAAGGAATTAAATGAACCTAGATATATGTCTACATGGGGAATATTCCAAAATGCTGCCAATGCTGAGATAAAAGAACTTACAGTAGCAGATTTAGATGTAGATTTAACACAAATAGGTCTTAAGGGTTCTCCTACTAATGTCTATAAAACATTTGTACCTACAAGAAAATTTGAAGGGGAAATATTGGAAGGTAACAATACAGAAGAAAAAGCAAGACAATTCTTAGTAAGAATGAAAGAAAGACATATATTATAAGGAGGGAATAAGATGTCTAACGCTAAAGTAAATCAAGGAATCAACTTAGATGACTATAGAGGTGTTTGGGTTATAGCTGAACAACGAGAAGGAAAGGTTTTAAATATAGCCCTTGAATTATTGGGTGAAGGTAGAAAACTTGCCGACAAATTAGGTGTGGAGCTAACTGCTGTATTATTGGGTCATAATGTAGGAGATATAGCAGAAGAACTTATAAAATACGGTGCAAATAATATACTAAAAGTAGACCACAAATTACTTGAAGTATATACTACCGATGCATATACTAAAGTTATCTCTGATTTAGTCAAAGAAAGAAAACCAGAGGCAGTATTGATAGGTGCTACAACTATTGGAAGAGATCTAGGGCCAAGGATTGCTGGTCGTGTAGGTACTGGCCTTACCGCCGATTGTACTCGACTTGAAATAGATGAAACCGATAGAAAATTACTTCAAACTAGACCTGCATTTGGCGGAAACCTTATGGCAACAATTGTTTGTCCTAAGAATAGACCTCAAATGTCTACTGTTCGACCTGGAGTTATGGAAAAGGCCCATTATAATGAATATCGCACAGGAGTTATTGAAGATATAACTCCAACCCTTACTGAAAAAGACATAATAGCAAATGTTGTTAAGGTTGTAAAGGCTGCTAAAAATAAGGTAAGCCTAGCAGATGCATCTATTATAGTTTCTGGTGGTAGAGGATTAGGTGATTATAAAGGATTTGAGCTCATTCAGAAATTTGCTGGAAAATTAGGAGGAGTTGTGGGGTCTTCAAGGGCTGCTGTTGATAATGGCTGGATTGCCCATGATCATCAAGTGGGTCAAACTGGAACTACTGTTAGACCTAAATTATATGTTGCCTGTGGTATATCTGGCGCTATTCAACATCTAGCTGGTATGGCAGAATCTGAATGTATAGTAGCTATAAATAAGAACCCTGATGCTCCGATATTTGATGTAGCACATTATGGTATTGTGGGAGATCTTTATGATGTAATTCCTGCAATAATGGCAGCAATAGACGATGCAGATAGTATACTGGAAGCAATAGAAGAAAATAAATAATACAATGATCTGTAGTTGGTAGCCAATAGTTAATGGCTACCAACTACTACTTTTTCTTCCCTTACAATATTTAAAACTTCATCATATATAATGAAAATTATGGTAAAAAGGACCTTTTTAGAACATATATTGGTGTCATTCTATAGTCTTTCTGCTACTTTTTTTATATTGTTATGCAGCCCTTTCATTTCTTTATATATATTATTTATATTACATTTCTTAAGCATCTTTTTATCAACCAATACCTCTCCATCTACTATAACCGTGTCTACATTTCCCGCATTTGCAGAGTAAACCAATACGGAATAATAATCATATACAGGCTGCATATTTATAGATTTCGTTTCAAATATGACTATATCAGCCTTTTTCCCAACTTCTATACTCCCTATCTTGTGATCCAGATTTAATGCCCTAGCTCCGCCTGTAGTAGCCATTTCTACGATTTCTTTAGCAGGAAATAAACTCCTATCTCTATTAAACAATTTATGCACCTTGCCTACTAATCCCATCTGAGTAATTATATCTAAAGTATTTCCACTCATGGGGCCATCAGTACCTAATCCTATTTTTAATCCCATATTATACATATCAACTGCAGGAGCCACACCCTTTGCCCCTTTTGAATTGGCACCTACATTGTGAGATATGCCTATTTTTCTATCTTTAATTATGTGTAAATCATCATCAGTAACATGGACTAAATGGGCAGCTAAGAATCTATTGTTCAAAACACCTATACTATCTAAATATCCCACAGGAGTCATATTGTAGTCTTCCTTATACTGAGCCCACTCATAATCCATCTCTGCCACATGCATCATAATTGGTACATCATATTTTTCTGCAATATCAAATGCCATCTTCAAATGAGCATCATCATTGGTATATGGCGCATGGGGAGCTATTGCAGGGATTATCATATCATCATCTTTCCATTTGCTAATAAAATCTTCACCATATTCCAATCCCCCATAGGGAATGCTTGAATCAGGAGCAGGAAAGTTTAATACAGTTTCTCCCACCACTGCCCTTATTCCCATTTCTTTAGCAGCTTGGGCTACTTCGTCTTCAAAATAATACATATCTGCAAAAGTGGTTACTCCTGAAAGAAGCATCTCCGATATACCATATTTAGATCCTATGCTGACCAATTCTCTATTTACTAACATTTTTTCCAATGGAAAAAGGTATCTTTTAAGCCTATCGGGTACATCATCTGCAAGACTCCTAAATACAACCATAGGTACATGGGTATGGGCATTTACCATCCCTGGAATAAGTATCCCATCTTGTCCATCTATTATATAATCATCTTCATATTTGTCTAGCAACTTATTGTCCCCTACATCCACTATAATATCTTTTTCAATAATTACTACTCCATTTTTTATAACTCTCTTTTCCCTATCCATGGTCAGTATATTTACATTTTTAATAATCATCCCTATCTCTCCCTTATTAAATTTATATATATCATCAATTGATCATATACTGAGGATTAAAGAATCTCTTTATCCCTACATAATCAGAATAATATCTGTAAGTATTAGCAGATTGTTGGGCAAATTTTTGTTTAACTTTATCTACCAATACAACTGTATGGTTATAACTACCATCATTAGTAAAATCTATTTGCATAATGCCACCCTCATATAAATAATTTATATTGGGTACTATATTTACTCGTGGTCCCAATTCATTTAAACCTTTATTTCTAGTCATATAAGTCCAAAAATGATTTACACTCTCCCAGTTTCTAGAACCTCCCCATGCATTGGCATGCCAACCCTCTACATAGGTATTTCCAGGTACCATCATATATTTAGCGTTTATAGATTCACTGCTATCCTTCCCCCCAAATCCATACCATATTACTTGAGATATAAAATTTGTACAATCGCCTCCATTGCCCGATGCAGTATAAAACTTCTCATTTCTATCTATTACATATTTATTGGCATAGTTCACTGCTCTATCACTGTTATACAAGTACTTTGTACCGTTTATACTTTGTATACCATCAGTTTTATTATACACAATTAAATCCCTTGTATATTGAAAATCAACTATAAATAATAATTGACTAACTTTCATTCTAGGCATTAATCTTATTTTAGATATTTCAAACATGTTTTCCCCCTGATAATTATGTTCTACTATCTTCCAACGACCCTTATATTTTATTATTTTAAAGGTATTAAGACCAGAATGTATAAAAGGTGGATATGCCTTATTTGTATCTGTATTTATAAATAAAGTCACTTCCCCATAATTTCCTTTTAATATTATATCTCTATAATCAAAGTCCAATGGAAACTGCTCTTTTTCCACATACCCATAATTGTTTTTATCAATATACCTTCTTTGAGCCACTAACATATTTAGCATATTAACCTTATTAATATTTTGTTCATTATACATATAAAGATAATCTGTTAAGTCTCTATAATCCATATCTAAATATGCCTGATACTGAACACTATAAAATCCTTCAATAATTTTTTTGATTTTTTCCACAATATCACCCCAATTACTATATGATATTCACAATATATAGTAAAAGAAACCTGTCTTCTGTGGAAAAGACAGGTTAGATTGTTGACAAACTATATTTTAAATAAAGAAACTATTTTCTGCTCCTTTACATCTATTAATCCCTTATCTGTAATTTTCAAATCATGGCTTACAGGTAAAGACAGTGTGCTAAATGACATTATTTCATTGTAGTGGTTATATCCTAGCTTTTTCATGGCATCCCTTACCTTTTTAAGGTCCGTTCCCAATATGTCTATCTTTTCCTCAGAAAGGATACCTGCCACAGGTAATTTTATAGCAGCTAAAACTTCACCATCTTTAACTACACAATATCCCCCTTGATTTTCTATTATCCAATTGGTAGCTATTGTCATGTCTCTACTGTTTTTCCCCATTACCATAAGATTATGGTGGTCATGGGCATATGTAGATGCCACTGCTCCTTCATTTATAGCTGAGCCTGTGACTAACCCATATCCCACATTATTGCTTTTTCCGTATCTATCAAATACTGATATTAAACAATAGGGAGACTGCTCCCAGTCTAGCCTTCCTGACAATACTTGGATATTTCCTTCTACCTCATTAGTAAATGTGGAATTTGAATTTACATGGATAATTCTACAGGTAATATCTCCATTATCTATGGGTGCATCTATTAAAAAACTATCTTTAGATACTTTATCCAGGTTTACTGACCTATAAAATTCTTTAGGAAACTGATTCCTCCCATCTTTATACATTATATTTCCATTAAATATTTCTCTTCCCATCTTATATACAGCATTTATATTAAAGGTATTTAAATCAGATAGAAGTATAAAATCTGCTATTTTACCAGGAGATATTGCTCCTCTATCTCTAAAACCCATTCTCCTTGATGGTGTATATGTGGCACAATATATAGCCATTTCTGGAGGCATTCCCATATCTATAGCCTTTTTAACTAATGTATTCAAATGTCCATCCAATAATTTATCTGTCATTACATCGTCAGTTACAAAACAAAAATGCTCATATAGATTGTTTTTTACTAAATAATCTATATTTTCTTGGGTCATGGACTTTTCCTGGATCTCTATAAACATACCATTTTTTATCTTATCTTCAATACTCTTTACTGTTTGATGGGTATGGTCTGCATCTACTCCCGTATATATATATTTGGCTAAATCCAATCCCCATATCTTAGGACAATGTCCCTCCAATTGCATATGAGGTGCCCTTTCTTTAAAGATATTTATTATATTGTTTATTAGACTATCTTTATCCCCTATTAAATCCTTAAAATTCATAACTTCTCCTAGACAACAGATCTTATCTAGTCCTATTATATCCTTGACATCTCCTTCTTTTATCACACCACCAGTAGTCTCTAATGCCTCTGATGTAGATGGTACAGAACTGGGAACGCCGTAGAATATATCTACGGCGTTCTCTGTATAGCTATCAATCATAGCCTTTATTCCTTCTGTTCCAAATACATTGGCAATTTCATGGGGGTCAGATACAATGGTGGTAGTGCCGTGGGGTATAATCCCTTGGGCAAAATGATAAGGAGTAGTCATGGAACTTTCGATATGCATATGGATATCTATTAGCCCTGGTATCATATAGTTGTTATTTCCATTTATCTCAATCTTAGGCTCCAGTCTATTTATTTCTTCTTTGCCTATATATAAAAATTTTCCTTCTAGAATAGCTACATCAGCCGATTCAAACTCTTTGAAATAGGCATTATATACTTGCACATCCTTTATAACTAAATCCACTACCATCTTATTTCAACCCCTTTTTTAACTTATTGGTTTAATATCCTATTCCAAGTATTAATCCATTCATTCATAACAGTATTTACAAACGTATAGTCTATTGTATTTCCTTTATCTACATTTTCACCATAAGTAAGTTTAGCTGCATCCTCTTCTGATAATTCAACTTGGGTATTTATTGGAGACTCACTTAATGATTTAGATGTTCTATCCTGTACTTCTTTACTCAATGCATAGTCTATAAACTCATAGGCTAAATCTAAATTTTCTGTCCCTTTAACTATATTTATAGTATTAAAATTTATATACCCACCTTCTGCTGGATCTATATACTTTGCATCTGGTACTGCATCTTTGATTCTGTCAAATGCAAAATCAGCAGTTACTGCCACAGCTATTTCTCCATTTGAAAACATATTTGCCAAATCTGAAGACCTTGAATATGTCTTAACTAAGTTAGGTTTAAGGGCTTCTAACTCATTAAATGCTGCCTCTCCATTGTCTGTAGTTATATCTACACCTGCCTTATTGGAGGCTATATACATTACAGATGGACCAAATGTAGTAGAAAGCTCTGGTATAGAAATCTTTCCTTTAAGAGATGGGTCCCATAAGTCATTCCAAGAATTTATCTCAATATCTACATTATTGGGATCATAGCATATAGCTGCACGATTCAATGTATATGCAGGTCCAGAATTTCTATCCACTATATATTGAGCCTTTGGATGTATATATTCCCCATTAGAAAGCTTGCTATAATCAATCTCTTCAAATAATCCTTCATCTATTCCCTGTTGTGCAAATGCCTCTGCCAAATACATGATATCTACAGTACTATTGGGATTAGTTTTAAGCTTTGTAAGTCTCTCTGAATTATTTCCTGTTTCCAGCACAATCTTTACATTATGTTCCTCCTCAAAGGGCTTAAATACATCTTCCCAAAGGATATCCTCATTATATCCCCATGTGGAAATAACTAACTCTGTAGGACCTTCAGCACTTTGTTCTTCCTTAGGACCACAGCTTACTACACTAAATAATACTAAAACTACTACAAGCATTAAAGCAATTTTTTTCATCTTTTCTCCTCCTCATAAATGGTTAAAAATAATTAGAATACTAACTACTAAACTAATACTAATTTATTAGAAGGCAAATGAAGTTTCACTTCATCACCTTGACTATATTTGTGATCATTATCTCCATTTACTATAATAGCACCTAAATCTGTATCTACAGAATACTGATATTCTTTTCCTAGATATGTCCTAACTGATACCTTGCCATTAATTATATTTTTATCTCCCTGCACTTCTCGAACTATATTTATATCATCAGGTCTTATGGTGCCTATAATATCAGTCTTATCTTTTGCTATTTGATACTCACTTATGAATTTATGTCCCGAATCCGATTGATATAAATCTCTATCTACTCTATTGAGATTAATAAAGTTTTCAAATCCAACAAATCTAGCAACAAATTCTGTAGATGGATAAGAGTAAATAACTTCTGGTGTATCGTATTGTTCTATTACTCCTTTATTCATCACTGCCACTTTATCAGATATAGAAAAACATTCCTCTTGGTCATGGGTAACAAATACAGTAGTTATCCCCATTTTTTGTTGGAGTCTTCTTATTTCCACCCTCATCTTCAGTCTTAATTTAGCATCTAGATTACTTAGGGGTTCATCTAGTAACAATAAATCTGGCTTAATTACTAAAGATCTAGCCAATGCTACCCTTTGTCTCTGACCACCTGAAAGTTCTCCTGGGTATCTATCTCCATATCCCTCTAAATCCACAATCTTTAATATCTTTTCCACATCAGTCTTTATTCTATTTTTATCTACTTTTCTCATCTTAAGACCAAAGGCTATATTATCAGATACAGTTAGATGAGGAAATAGGGCATAGCTTTGAAATACTAATCCAAAATTCCTCTTATGTACAGGAATTTTAGTATAATCATCTTCATTAAATATAAACTTTCCACTCCTTGGCGATATGAATCCTGCTATCACTCTTAATGTCGTAGTCTTTCCACATCCACTGGGTCCTAATAGGGACACTAATTTTCCCTTTTCTATATCTAAATTTAGTTTCTCTAATACATTAGTCTTGCCATCATAAGATACTGTTATATCTTTTAAATTTAATAAAGACATCTTTTTACCTCCATTATTTTGAAAAATAACTTAATCCCAAGGTTCTTTCCACAACAAACATAATTCCTATAGTCATAAGCATTAATAATACTGATAATGCAGATACTGTGGGGTCAAAATAATATTCCACATAACTCATCATCTGTATAGGAAGGGTACTCACACCCGGTCCTGTTAAAAATATAGATACTGGTACATTATTAAATGAATTTATAAATGCCAACATAAAAGCAGCTATAACACTGGATGTTATATTGGGAAATACTACGATAAAAAATGTCTTTATCTTACTGGCTCCCAAACTCACTGCCGCTTCTTCTATTGAATAATCAAAATTGTCTAAGCTCGATGATATAACCCTGATTATATAGGGGATAATTACCACTGTATGTCCAATCAACAAACTGGTATATATGGGAAGTCGCATTTTTATTATTATAAAATTAAAAAGTGCAAAACCAAAAACTATTCCTGGTACTATAACAGGAGAAAAAAACAGATTCTTTATTATAGATTTTCCTTTAAAATCAAATCTACTCAATGCATAAGCAGCAGGAACTCCCAATATAAGGGCAAATAAAGTAGCTATAACTGCCACCTGAATACTTATACTAAATGTACGAATAAACATTTCAGAATTAAATATATTTACAAACCATTTCATGCTAAATCCTCTAGGTGGAAATGCTATATAATTATCTGGTCCAAAGGACGTAATTACTATTATTACCATTGGAGCAAATAAAAACATATATACCAATATTACAAAGGCTAATAACCATTTATTATGTCTCATGCTATACCCCCCTCTCATTAAGCTTCGATGCCAATCTATTTATAACACCAATTATAGTAAGGGTAGTAAATATCATTATGGTGGCTACCACAGAGGCACTGGTCCAGTCTCCCAATGTCATAGCCTTCTGATACACCAATGTGGATAATACCATATTACTATTTCCTCCCAATAGCTGTGGAGTAGTATAGGCCGTCAATGCTCCTGTAAAAACTAATACTGTTCCCACAATAAGCCCTGGCACACTCAATGGGAATATAACCTTAAAAAATGCCACAATCCTATTGGCACCTAGACTCTCCGCCGCCTCTAATAAATCGTATTCTATGTTTTCCATAACACCCACTAATGAAACTATCATCAGGGGCAAAAACAAATATACTGTACCCACTACTATGGCAAACTCTGTATACAACAATTTATATGGTTCAGATATGATATTAAGTCCCATAAGCACCTTGTTTATTATGCCATTCTTACCCAATATAGTCATCCAAGCAAAAGATCTCACCACTGAGTTTGTAAGTAACGGAAATACAGTACACGCTATTAATATCCCTCGAAATTTTTTGTTTGCCCTAGAAATGAAATATGATACAGGCAATCCAAAAATTATAGTTATCAAGGCAGTAATCAATGCTATTTTAAGAGTCCTCATAAATATTTGCATATAATATTCGTCTTTAAAAAACTTGATATACTCTTGGAATGTTACACCCTCTCCCCCTAATAAAGTGGGAAATATAGTATAAATAAGGGGCATTATAAGAAATACCACAATTATAGTTAGACCTGGTACTAACAATACATAAGACCATTTTCCTTTCATGATAAATCTCCTTTGTTAAATTTGTTGTTTAATTACAATTTTTGTATTAATCACGAACATTTTTATAATTTTTATATGTTATTGTTCATAATTTTATTATAGTATAGCACCTGTTCTCTATTAAGTCAAGATTGTAAATGTCTAAATAAAAATAGGATTGAAATCTGTTCAAATTTAAACAGCTCAATCCTATCTTCTCATTATTCTATACTAAAATATTTATTTATTTCCCATTATGTTTACATCCATATGGGGATATGGAATATCTATCTTTTCTTTATCAAATTTATTTTTGACCATCTCTAAAAGGTCAAAATGTACAGTCCAATAGTCTTCTGCTTTAGTCCACACCCTAACCACAAAATTTACTGAACTATCTCCATGGGAGCCTACCCTTATAAAAGGCTCTGGTATTTTCATTATTAATTCGTGACTATCTATTACTTCTCTTATGGCATTTTTAACCTTATCTATGTCATTGTCATATCCAACTCCAAAGGTTAAATCCACCCTTCTCTCTGATTTAGATGAATAATTTACTATGCTATTATTAGAAAGATCTCCATTTGGTATAACTATAAGTCTATTGTCTGGTGTCTTGAGGTGGGTATAGAAGATCTGAATCTCCTCCACTGTTCCTGAATAACCTGCCCCCTCTATATAATCTCCTACTCTAAAGGGTTTTAGTAAAAGTATTAGCACCCCGCCTGCAAAATTAGACAAACTACCTTGTAACGCCATACCAACCGCTAAACTGGCGGCACCCACTATAGCAACAAAAGATGTCATCTTCACTCCCAACATGGAAGCTATAGTAATAAATAGCAACACTTTCAATACTCCATCTAATAGAGACAATAAAAACGGCCTCAAAGATGGATCTACATCTCTTTTTTCCAACCCATCTTTTACTGGTCTAGATATATATTTTATAATTTTTAATCCTATCAATAATACCAGTAATGCAAATAATAGTTTCATTCCAAAATTTAATAATACAGTCACTGAAATTATATCCAATTCTAACACTCCTCTAGTAAATATATTTTTATAATATATACCCCATTCAAAACTATTTATTTGCCTTTTTTATGTCTACACTATTATATAATGAAAGATCATCACTTAGATTTTTTCTCCGATATATACTTAAAATCAACCCTATCATCATCATATTTATAATATATTGAATCCTGCCATAACTTATAAATGGTAATGTGAATCCCGTTATAGGTGCCAATCCCAATACCATCATTATATTATATATAAATTGTACAGTTAATATAGACACAAAACTGATAACCATAAGTCTTCCATAATTGGATGTAATCTTTTTGGCTGTGTATGCCAATCTAAATATATACATGGCTATCAGTGATATTACAGCAATCCCTGCTATCCATCCAAAGGCATACAATATATATAGAAAAATAAAATTTGTATGGGTTTGTGGGATAAGCCATTGATTTATATTGTTTCCTAAGATTCCAGTGGAACTCAATATATTTTTGATTTGCATATTAATATACCCTGCCCCTCCACTGTATTTTTCAGGATTTAAAAATGCATATATTCTTGCAATTCTATAGTACTCATTCATGAAAAATAATATAAATACTAATATACCAGCCCCTAGTGTGGCAAAAATATATTTAAATTTACCCCCTGAAAAAATTAATATGGAAACAAATACTGCAAAATAGATTACAATCCACGTCATTTGTCTATGGATCAATATAAAAGCAAAGGGTAACAGCAAAAAATCCATATTATATATCAGATCCCGTGGTTTCCAACTTCTATTGGCAAATATACCAGCAAGAGATATTGCATACAAAAATGGTGCTATGGATACTATTTCATTGGATATGCAAAAATTACTACACAATAAAAGAAGAATTGAAGTCCCTATATATATGGGGATAGATAGAGGTTTAATTCTTCTATAATCAAAAAAATATAGTCCTAATATCAATATAACTCCTACACATATGGTAACCAGAGTATTTTTCACTAAATCTACTGAGATATCTGATATCTCTAATGTTGTACTTATAAAATACATAGCCACTATACCTAAGGAGACCATCATTGTAGTCAACAATAAAATACTCCACTCTATTTTAGGTCTATGTATAATATTAAGTTCTCTACCCAATGCATGATTATCGCCCATATTTCCAATAGCTATATCTATAGCATTTTCTACATCTACTCCCTTTTCTATCGATTCCTCTATCCCTTCCTCTAAATGGTTTAATAATTCTGTCTCTATCTCTTTATGGGCATCTCTAAACTTAATCTGCAATAAGACCCCATTGATATAGTCCCTTACCTTTTTATATCTCATCAAGTCCACTGGAATCCCTCCATACCATTTTATCTACTGCGCACTTGAATACTCTCCATTCTTCTTTCTTTTCATTCATACTCTTTTTTCCCTTTTTAGTCAATTCATAATATTTTCTCTTTCTATTTCCATTACCTTTATCCCATCGTGACTTTACCATGCCCTTATTCTCTAGATTATGGAGTATTGGATATAGGGTCCCCTCTTTAAAGGAGAATGTCCCTTCGGATCTCTGCTCCAACTCTTTTATCATTTGATATCCATACATACTGTCATCCCTTAATAGACTCAAAACCAGAAGTTCTGTGCTTCCTTTGATTAACTCTTTATTTATCTTCATATACTCACTCCTTTTACCTAGTAAATCTATGCATTGTTATTCTATGTATTATTATATGTAAAGATTTTCAAAAAGTCAAAGATTATATTACATACTCATTGGATAATAAGATATGATATTATAGAGATAGTATTTCTTAATATAGAGAGGATGTTATTATGTTATATTTTTATATATTGTTATTAATTATAGGTCTATCCATATCGTTTTATATAAGCCATAATAAAAAAAGAGGCACCCCCATCGAAGGTACTAAAAAGTATATATTAAACATAATAATGTACTGTTGCTTTATTGGGCTATTATTATTCTATGGATACCAAGAAACTAGAAGTCTAAAGGATTTTTTTATTTTTTCACTTATAGCCTTATCTTATGGTTTTTTCCTTACAGTAATTGAAAAATTAGATGATACAAAAAAAATCCACATCTACGTGGAAATTACATTTGCAATAATAATTTCTTTTTTCTCTTTTCTATCTATCAATTATATGTTAATAACTCCTCTTTCACATATATGGTTAATAATACTAGCTATACACTATATTAAAAAAATATTTAACGAGATGGATAATGGTCAATGTAAAAATCCATATGCCCTTGCTATATTTATGATAATAGTACCCATATTGATAGTAGGTATGTTTATGGTATTTGATGAAAGTTATAGTGGCGTGCCTAGGGCAAAAAGAGAAGTAATTGCCTACCTTAAAGAAGAAAGGGGATATACTGATAAAGATATAAACTCAGCCATCGTAAATAATATTGAAAAGGATAAAGAATTAGTATTTATAGCATTCAATGATG